>NZ_CP126146.1:0-72609 GCF_030126985.1 Sagittula sp. MA-2
GTAATCGGCATAGGCGAAGAGCGGCGCGGGCAGGGGGCCGTCGCGCCCGGGGGCCATGTAGTCGCGCGGCGCGAAGAGCCGTGCCTGCGCCGTGCTGCAGGCGGGGGCGGGGCGCGGCGCGGGCAGGGGCATGGTCCGGAGCCTCTCGGGCGAGAGCCGCTCTGCCAAGAGTTCCAGCCCGCCGTAGAGCCGCTTGCGCAGGGCGCTGCCGCGCAGCGGGGCCACCTCTGCGCCGGGGGCCGCCTCCACGATCTGCACCTGTTCGAGGAAGATGCTGCGGTCGCCCGAGAGCACGCACAGGTCCACCCGCCCGGAGTTGGCCAGCGCGATGCGGGTCATTTCCGGCGTGACGGGGATGACGAAGCCGTGCCGCCCGTCGCCGACCCCGGCCTTTTCCAGGTCGCGGCGGTGCACGTTGGCGGCGACCTCGTGGATGCGCGCGCCCTGCACGAAGACTCCCACCCGCAGCATCTGCTGCCCGGCCGTCACCGGCTGCACCCAGCCGACGATCTCACCGCCCATCAGCCCGTCGACGTAGCCGCGGAACCCGCCGTGGTGGTGGACGACGCGGGCGCGGAGCTTGCGCAGACCGTCAGCGAGCGAGCGCATCGAAGTCCGCCTTCGCCATCATCGCCGCCAGTCCGCGCACGTCGACCTGCGGCTGCCAGCCGAGCCTGTCGCGCGCCTTCTTCGCGTCGCCGATCAGCAGGTCGACCTCTGCCGGGCGGTAGAACTTCGGGTTGACCTTCATCACCAGCCGCCCGGTCCGGCGGTCGTGCGCCGTCTCCGTCTCGCCCGATCCCTGCCAGTCGAGCGCCATGTCGAGCGCGCCCGCGACATAGGTGAAGAAGTCGCGGATGGTGGTCGTCACCCCGGTGGCCAGCACGTAGTCGTCGGCCTCCTCCTGCTGGAGCATCCGCCACATGCCCTCGACGTAGTCGCCGGCAAAGCCCCAGTCGCGCTTCGCGTCCATGTTGCCCAGCTCCACCGGGGCGTTGCTGCCCCGGGCGATCCGTGCCAGCCCCTGGCTGATCTTGCGGGTCACGAACTCATTCCCGCGCAGCGGCGATTCATGGTTGAACAGGATCCCCGAGGAGGCGTGCATGCCAAAGCTCTCGCGGTAGTTCACCGTGATGTAATAGCCGTAGACCTTGGCCACGCCGTAGGGCGAGCGGGGATAAAGCCGGGTGGTCTCGCGCTGCGGCACCTCCTGCACGAGGCCGAACATCTCGGAGGTGGAGGCCTGGTAGAAGCGGGTCTCCGGCGAAAGCGTCCGCAGCGTGTCGAGGATGCGCACCACCGCCATGCCGTCGACATCGGCGGTATAGACCGGCAGGTCCCAAGAGGTGCCGACAAAGCTCTGCGCCGCGAGATTGTAGAACTCGTCCGGCCTGGTCTTCTCGACCACGCGGAAGATGTTGTTGGGCTCGGCCAGATCGAACTCGTGCAGCGCGACATCGCCGGTGATGCCCAGGAGATCGAGCCGGGTGGTCTCCGGCTGCGAGATCCGCCGCACGCCGCCGTGCACCTCATATCCCTTCTCCAGCAGCAGCTTCGCCAGGTAGGCGCCGTCCTGCCCCGTGATGCCGGTGATGAATGCTGTCTTCATGTGTGGAGCTCCATTGCTATGAGTCCCTTCTCTTGCTCAGACTATTAAGGGCACGTTAAGTGCGGTCTCTCCTTAAGTGTTCGATCCCACGGTTTGATGGTGTGATCCTTTCGCAGGAATGGAAGGAAGCATTATGGGTCAGGTTCGTCACGGGAGCGTCACGACCACGTATACTGTCCGAGCTGCAATATAGCGATCGCAAGCCGGGTCCTCAGGAACCGCGCTCGATCGTTCTCAGCGGAGCTGAGGAGGCAATGGTGGTTGCGTTCCGTTGGAAAACACTGCTGCCATTGGACGACTCTACGCATTGCAGCCGTCCATTCCCCACCTGACGCGATCTGCGCTGCATCGCTGTCTGCAACGGCATGGCATCTCCCGCTTGCCGGGTATGGAGGGCGACAAGCCGAAGCGATCGAAGTTCAAACGCTCCGCGATAGGCTTCTTCCACATTGCCGAGGTGCAGACCGCTCAAGGCAAACTGTATTTGTTCGTCGGCATCGACCGCACGAGCAAATTCGCCGTGACCCAACTCGTCGATAAAGCCGACAGAAAGACAGCCTAGGAATTCCTTCGGCATCTGATCGAAGCCGTTCCGTACAAATCGGCTTTGTTGCGCAAAGGTCGAGCGAGGGATTCATCTCGTGAATCCAGCGTAGTAGCTGGTATGCATGAGCAGACCCATCCCACCGAGCTACAAAACCAAGAACTGGCCGGCCTACAACGAAGCGCTGAAGCAGCGTGGGTCCCTGACGATCTGGTTTGATCCGGACATGGTCTGGGTGCCGCCGCCGACCGGCAAGCGAGGCCGACAGCCACAGAATAGCGATGCCGCGATCCAGACGTGCCTGACGATGAAAGTCCTCTTCGGCATGGCCCTCCGGCAGGTGACGGGGTTCGTTGAAAGCCTCCTACGGCTGGTCGGCCTCGACTGGGCAGTACCAGATTTCAGCACACTGAGCAGGCGGCAGAAGGCTCTGGTCGTGACCATCCCCTACCGCGGCTCGCAGGGGCCGCTGAACCTTCTGATCCACTCTCGGGACATCACTTCGTGATGCCCTGCCGGGCAGTGGACAGCACCGGCATCAAGGCGGAGGGCAAAGGCGAGTGGCAAGCGCGCAAGCACGGCGGCGCGAAACGCCGTCTATGGCGCAAGATCCACATCGGCGTCGATGAACAGACGCTGGAGATCCGAGCCATAGAGATTACCGGAAGCAACATCGGTGACGCGCCCATGTTGCCTGAGCTTCTCGACCAGATACCCGCTGATGTTGAGCTCGGCACGGTGACCGCGGATGGTGCCTACGACACGCGCAAGTGCCACGATGCCGTCGCAGACCGTGGCGCCCATGCCCCGTCATACCGCCGTGAAAGCCCTCGACCGCAGGCGCCATTGCCCGAAACGAGGCGCTGCGCGCATCGAGATACCTCGGCCGCGCCATCTGGCGAAAGTGGAGCGGATACCACCGCCGAAGCCGCGCCGAGACGAAGATGCATTACGTGAAGCTGCTGGGGCAGAGCCTCATGATGCGCGACTTCGATCGTCAGGTCGCAGAACTCCAGATCCGCGCCGCCGTCCTGAACGGCTACACCGCGCTCGGCATACCTGTCACCGAGCCAGTCGGATAAGTGCGTCTGGGGAAAGGGAACGTTCGGGCTTCACCCTCTTTGCGCAACAAATCCATACCATTCTCACCGACAACGGCCTCCAGTTCGCAGAACAGCCTCGCAACCGGAACACCATCTACTCCCGACCGATGCGCTTTGACATAATCCGCAAGGCAAATGGGATCGAGCACAGGCCAACAAAACCAAACCATTCCTGGACCAATGGTCAGGTCGAACGGACGAACCGCAAGATCAACGGTGCAACTGTCAAGCGGTATCACCCCGCCAGCCACGACCATCTCTCAGACTTACTTGACGCCTACAACTTCGCGCGTCGTCTCTAAACACTCAGCGGCCTCGTACCCGACGAATAAATCTGCAAATCTGGACTTCAGAGCCGGATAGATTCATTGTCAATCCGATCCACCAGATGTCGGAACTGACCACCTAGTTAGAATAGTAAGTAGAGCCGTACGCTCCGTAAGCTCCATAAAGATTACCATACCCATATCTCCTCATGCCACGAGGATCAATTTGGTTAAGAATAAGTCCACTAACTGGCTTACCTGCGCTTTCAAATTCCCTAAGAGAATTAAGGACTTGACTCCTTTGAGTTTGATTCCATTTAACGACAAAAAGTATGGAATCGACGTGTTGAGCAATTATGCGAGCATCGGGCACAACCAGAACCGGAGCCGTGTCCATTATTATTACGTCATACCGTTCCCTTAAAGAAAAGATCAAATCACCAAACTGTGTTGACGAAAATACATCAGCCGCATTTGAGACACTAACATCGCCCAAAAGAATATCAGCCCCTGTCGTTTCATCTCGAAACACTACATCATCAAAAGACCTTTCTCCAGTCAGTACTGAAACGATTCCATCGGCATCCTTTGACTTACCAAAGTGCTCCGCAAGTGCTCTACGGCGTATATCACCATCTATCAAAAGAACGCGCTTACCCATTGAAGCGAAGCTCAGAGAAAGCGCAAGTGCAGAGGTAGTCTTGCCTTCTCCGGGCACCGAAGAGCACACCATCAAAACTTTGGGCGCAGACTTCCCATCAAATAGCATTACAGATGTTCGCAAGTTGCGGACAGCCTCGGCTACTGCAGAAGCAGGATGATTTTTTAGATACTCAATGCCTACAGTACGTTTTTTGGACTTCAACTTAGGAATCTGACCAATTGCATGATATGCCGTCCACTTTTCCAAATCCTCAATCGAACGGAATGAGTCATCCCTATATTCCATAACGAGCACATAGCCGATCCCAAGAATAAGGCCAAAAAACGAATAAAGAGCTACTATCCGAGTCTTTTGCGGAGAGGATGCCACACTTGGGGGAACCGCAGATGAAATGACACGACTGTCCGCTTGCTGTATGCCTTGCTGAGCCGATGTTTCTTTTAGCCTGGAGAGAAAATATTCATAAAGAAGACGAGATGCTTCAGCCTCTCTCACCAGCTGCTCCAAAGTGATCAAATCTCTACTTTGCTTTTCAGCTTGTCCTTCAAGTTCAGAAAGAGATCTTTGAACAGCTTCAATTTGATTATCAATTCTGTCTATATCCGCTTTAAGCCGTTGCTCTATTTGGGAGGCCCGACTCTTAAATGCTTCGAGAACAGTGGGGTCTTCTATTCTTGGAAGCAGCCTCTCCAACTGCAAGTCATTTGTGATTTCGTAGACTTCGCGATAATTGGATGCCGATTGCAGCTTGGATAATTGCTCATCCATACTGCTTTTCGCAGACTTCATGCCCTCGATACGCCCTCGAGTTTCCTTTACTTGGATTTCGAGCCCTCTCAAAGCTTCTGCGCTAACCAATGGCGTACTTGCTCTAAAGTCTTTTACTTCGCCCTCAGCTTCTTCCAGTGACGCCTGCAGCTCAGCCACGCGTCCGGACAGCCAAGCTGTAGCTTGCTCAGTAGCTTCAAATTTGGCCTCTATCTGATTCAATATATATGAATCCACAAGTTGATCAGCAATTTCTGCCGATTTGTTTCGGTCACTAGTTTCAACAGAAATCTGAAAGACCAAACTTTGAGGTACATTTCTAACGCGTACTGACGAAAACAGGGCATCAATAGTTGCTTGTCGAATTATACCTTCTCTTGAATCTTGAGGAGCCGGCGACTCCCCCAAGAAGCGCTTCAATTGAGACTTAATGGTGTCTATAGCGCTGGGAGTGCGCAACGTGGAGTTAAACTCAGGATCTTGAGTCAAATTGAGACGGTCTACAACTTTTGAGAGAAGTCCGCGACTTTTTAAGACCTCAAGCTCAGTATTAATCACAGTGATGTCAGAACCCAATCCGCTCATCACATTGCCTATATCAACCACTTGCTCCTCCCGGTTATTGAGCATCACAACAGCAGTCGATGTATACTTAGGTGAGGCCACCTTAAAAGAATAAAAAATCCCAGAAAACGCAAAGACCAAGATCGAAAAAAGTACAATTAACTTGCCGCGCCAAATCACATTGAGGATAGCCCCAACATTTATTGCTTCATCATTCTCTGCTGTACTTCTCTTGATGTCATGCGGCATTTCAGAGAATGTCATTTTTACCATTGCTCTCCAAGCTCGAAGCTCTAAGCTGTTGAAATGTTTCAAGCCACCCCTGGTCAAGACTGAGGAGAGCGAGATCACTCGTACGGTTTAATTTATCGTAGTGATAAGCACAAGGTGTGGCTGACCCAGCCATGCTTCAAATGCTAACCGACAGCCAAACTTTTCAGCAGTCTGAGCCGTGTTGAAAAAAGGGGTTCACACTACTCTGCAAGCGTGATTCAAGCTGTTTTCTGTGATGGAGACCAACTTGGCACGAGAGCTGATGTCGGACGAGGGATAGGCTTTCCTTGAGCGGTTCTTCGAGGCTGTCCGCGCGTCGAACGGGCGCAAGTCTGCCAACCACCGCCTTGTTCTGGATGGGGTTTTCTGGATTGCTCGCACGGGCGCGCCGTAGTACGACCTGTCCGAGGAACTCGGAATATGGTCACGCGTCTACCGGCAATTCCGGCTCTGGACACTGGCGGGGCTCCGGGAGCACATCATGGACACCCTGAACGAAAGTGGGGCTTTGGCGCATGCGCTTCAGATGATCCCTCTCAGCCGATTGCTTGGCAATCGCCTGCCGGGCAGCAGACAGCGCCCACCATCAGGCAGCGGGCGCCAAAGGGGAGCTCCGCGACAGGGTCTTGGCCGTTCGCGTGCGTCCGGTGGGAAACTGATCCACTGGATCTTTTGCTGGACCACCTTCCACTTCACGACCAAGAGCCACCTCCTTGTCATCACCGCCGGTTTACCTATGAGAACCGAGATCACGCCTAGTCAAACATCCGGTCATCTCGGCTGCGACCTTGTCATGGCTGTGAACAAACATCCAATTTTGCCCCAGTAGCGGGGTGATCGGTTTCCTAAAATGGCCCTCCTTACACTGATGTTCATCATGGCCCCGAGGCTATCGGGGAGCACAGTGTGGGGTGTTGGTTGTGGAGACGACTGCGAAGGTCTGGCGGGCGTATTTTCAAGAGAAGAAGAAGATCAAGGAGATCTGCCGCGAGTCCCGGGTCTCGCGGAATACCGTGCGCAAGGTGATCAGGTCCGGGGCCACCGAACTCACTTACGAGCGGACCATTCAGCCGTTGCCGAAGATCGGGCCGTGGACCGATGAGTTGGACGAGATGCTTGCGGCGAATGCCCTGAAGGCCAAACGCGAACGGCTGACCCTGATCAGGATTTTCGAGGAGTTGCGGGCCCGAGGCTATAACGGCAGCTACGACGCCGTCCGGCGGTATGCGGCATCCTGAAGTAAGGAAGGGCGGCCGGTTTCGGCCGCGGCATACGTCCCCCTGACCTTCGACCCGGGCGAGGCTTACCAGTTCGACTGGGGCCATGAGATCGTTCTCATCGATGGGGTCACGACCACGGTGAAGGTCGCTCACGTTCGTCTCTGTCACAGCCGGATGCTGTTCGTTCGGGCCTATCCTCGCGAGACGCAGGAGATGGTCTTCGACGCCCACGACAAAGCCTTCGCTTTCTTCGGCGGCACCTTTACGCGGTGCATCTACGACAACATGAAGACGGCGGTCGACACGATCTTCGTTGGGCGCGACCGAGCCTACAACCGGCGCTTCCAACAGATGTGCGGTCACTATCTCGTCGATTCGGTCGCATGCACGCCAGCATCCGGCTGGGAGAAGCAGCAAGTCGAGAACCAGGTCGGCGTCGTACGGCGGAGGTTCTTTGTGCCGCGGCCCAGATTCAAGAGCTACGCCGAGCTCAACACATGGCTCGAGGACCGCTGCGTGGCCTGGGCGAAGACCAATCCCCACCCGGAACTCAAGGATCGAACGGCCTAGGACGTGTTCGAAGCCGAGCGCGAGAGCCTGGTTCCGTATGTCGGACCTTTCGACGGCTGCCACGCAGTGCCGGCGTCTGCGTCCAAGACTTGCCTCGTGCGGTTCGACAACAACCGGTATTCGGTGGACGCTCGGGCCGTCGGACGCCCGGTCGAGATGCGCGTCTATGCCGAGCGCGTCGAGTTCTGGCAGGACGGCAAAGTCGTGGGCCAGCACGACCGCGCTTTCGGGCGCAACAGAGGTATCTACGACTCCCTGCACTATATCACTGTTTTTACTCGCAAACCTGACGCCCTGCGTAATGGCGCGCCCTTCAAGGACTGGGAACTGCCGCCCGCCATCAAGCGTGTGCAGCGCAAGCTCGACAAGGTGCCGAACGGCGACCGTCACCCTCTCGGGACATTCCTGCGGAATGCCCTGCCGGGCAGTGAATGGTCCAGATCCTGAGCATGATCCCGACAGACGGGCTGGACGCAGTCGAAGCCGCCTGCGCCGAGGCTCTGAACGAAGGCGCGCCCGCGTCGGTCGTCGTCCGGAACATTCTGGCCCGACACCGCGAACCTCCACCGCCACTCACGATTGCCATACCCGATGCGTCACGCTGGAAGCGTGCCTCTGGCACGACGCGCCTGACCTACGAGCCGGTGGCCGACTGCAAACGCTATGACAGCCTGAGGAGACCCGAACATGGAAAGATCACAGGTGCTGGACGCGTCACGCAGAAGGCGTGCCTCCGGCACGATGAGCCGGCTGAAGTTCTACGGGATGAAGACCGCTTACGATTAGATTATCGCCACAGCCGTGAAACGGCAGCAGATTGTCGGTGACCTTCTGAACGCCGAGATCAGCGAGAAGCAGGCACGTTCGATCAAGTATCAGCTAACCATCGCGCGCCTCCCGTTGGCCAAGGAAGTCGACGAGTTCACCTTCGAGGACACGCCGGTGAACGAAACGCTGGTGCGCGATCTGGCATCGGGCGACTTTCTCGACCAGAAGCGCAACGTCGTGCTGATCGGCGGCACCGGAACTGGCAAGTCACATCTCGCGGTCAGTATCGCGCGATCCTGCATACGGCGCGGTAAGCGCGGTCGGTTCTTCAACGTGGTCGACCTCGTGAACAAGCTTGACGCCGAGGCCCGTGCTGACCGCCACAGTTCGCGAAGTTCATGGCAACCCTGCCGCCATGCATCGTGGCCATGGAGGCCTGCGGGACCGCGCATTACTGGGGCCGGGAACTCGCCCTGCTCGGGCATGACATCCGGCTCATCCCTCCTGTCTATGTCAAACCCTTCGTGAAGCGGCAAAAGAACGATGCCGCAGATGCGGAAGCGATTGCCGAGGCGGTCCAGCGACCGAACATGCGGATGGTAGCGGTAAAGAGCGCCGCGCAGCAAGCCCGCGCGATGCTCTTCCGCACCCACGATCTGCTCGTTGGTCAGCGCACTGCGCGGCCATCTCGCCGAACACGGCATCGTTCTGGGCAAGGGCATCGGCAACGTCGAGCGCCTCGCCCTTCGCCTGGAAGACGATGAACTGCCGGACCTAGTCCGGCACCTGGGGCAGCTCTATCTCGATCAAATCGCACGACTGGGAGCCGAGATCGAAAAGCTGGACGAGCGCATCGTCGCGGCCGCGAAGGAAAACGGGGTGGCCCGAAGGCTTCAGACCATGCCCGGGATCGGCCCGGTCTGCGCGATGGCGATTACGGCCTTCACGCCGGACTTGCAGGAGTTCCGTAGGGGGCGCGACTTCGCCGCCTGGCTGGGCCTTGTGCCACGACAGCATTCGAGCGGCGGCAAGCAGAAGCTGGGCCGGACCTCGAAGATAGGGCAGCGCGACATCCGACGCCTGCTGATCGTGGGAGCGATGTCGATCGTCCATTGGCGAGGTCGCGGCGGCGGGCGGCCAGGATCATGGCTCGCGCGTATGCTGGCCCGAAAGCCGCGCATGCTCTGGGCCATGCTCGTGCGAGAAGAGGACTACAGAGATCCGACCGGCGCGGCCTGCTGACCGCGGCGGTGCGGAGCGTCGGCGATGTGAGGAGAGTGATGACCCGTATGGGCAAATGATCGAACAGATCGGGGTCGGGAAAACCAGTGGCGTCCAACGAGCCGCGAGCTCGCAATTTTGATCTGGTCCCCGATCCGCGCATCACCATACCGGCCCGCGGCATAACTTGGCCGCACTTGAGATGCCTGAAACATCACCGCACTCGGTCACGCGCTCATAAGTCAGAGAAAATCCTTGCATCGAAGGGGCGCATCCAAACATGGACGCCGATATGGAGTGAACCCCTCGGTCTGGACCACGGGATTCCATCGAACTAAGCCGCCTTTTGGGCGATTAGGGTTTCGAATTCCTCGGGTGGGCGGTAGCCGAGGGCTGAATGTAGCCTGCGGGTATTGTAGACCCGCTCGATGAAGATCAGCGGCCCATACGCGGCGTCAGATGCCACCTCTTCCTCCTTGGCCACGTCGCCGCGTATCGCCGGACGGTATCATAGCCACCGCCATATCCTCGGGCCAAGAGTTCCTCGAAGACCCGTGTCCGGCACAGAGGGGACCGGCACCGAAAGCGCCGAGCGGACAGAACAAGCCTGACTTCCCGCCCAATGTGCCGACAGATCCGCAAGGCGACGCTCGTAGTGGCTGTGTACGTGCCCAGAAATCTCTCCGTATCTTGGGCAGGCGGCGGCTCCGCCGGCCGGACGCGCATGGATCAGCGCCCTGTCGTCGACCAGTTCGACCCGTTCGGCCTTCAACCCTCCGGGCAGGAATACCCGTCGATCCATTCCAGATACCATGGGCAACCTCCCGCGATAGTTGCCGAAATGTAGCGCCACGGCGCCTCACCTGCGCCAAATATGCGTCAGACCAAAATTTCACGCCTGTCCACAGTCCGCGGCCGTCGTAACGCCGCGCTACGGCCCGAAATCCGGCGTGTTTTCAAAGAAAACTGGCGTGTTTACGGCGTCCTGAAAGTCTGCACCAACTCCTCCGAGAAGGGTTCGATGTCGCTCGTTGCACGGTGGCGCGGTTGATGAAGGACATGGACATTCAAGGCATCATCCGCGCCAAGCCGCGCCGGACGACGAACCTCGAGAAGAAGTCGCCGTGCCCCCTAGACCGGCTGAAGCGCGACTTCCGTCTTCCTGTCGTCACCAACATCTCCCACGGTAGGGTGTTGCGGCGACCGGTTGAATCAGCCCAATACTTGTCGATCAAATACTCCAAGAGGCTGAGCGACGCCGGTATCGAGCCTTCTGTCGGCAGGGTTGGAGACAGTTACGACAACGCCTTGGCAGAGACGGTCAATGACCGGCTTTTAGGCAGAGGTCATACATCTCCGCGGCACGTGCCGCAGATTCGAAGCCGTCGAGTATGCAACCTCGAATGGGTCGTTTAGTTCAATAATCGCTACCTGCTTGAGCCGATCAGGAACATCTCTCCGGCAGAAGCAGAGGCAAACCTCTACGCAGATCTGGAAACCGCAGACATGGCCGCGTATCTAACCCAAATCAGCCCTCGGCAAAGGCGAAGCGCTTCAGACAGATTCCTTGACGATACGATCTACCATATGCCGTGACTGAGCACCTAACTCCACAACAGAAAGTGAAATTAAATTCACATAATGTTCATTATAGGACCTCGATCCGCACTTCAGACGAAGCCTGAATCAGAAAACGATATAATCTTTTATTTTCAGTATTTTATTTCAAAAATGAGCGCCTTTTCGCCCCCTTTTAGGTGAAGTACGCCCATCCACCAGACGCACAATGAAGCGATCAAGGTTCAGAGAAGATCAGATCGTCGGGATGACAAATGAGCAGGAGCCCGAGACGTCGACGGCTGATGTCTGCAGGAAGTACAGGGTCAGCCCGGCGCCGTCTTACAAGTATGAGGCCGGCTCGACAGGCTGGGCGTGTCGGGCGTGCGAAGCACTTTTCCTGAACCGATCTAGCATGTGACCGAACGGCGGCGCATCAACGCAATGCTGAACCGGCAAGGGATCGTGACAAATCTGAAGAAACTCAGGCAGCTCTATCGTGAAACCGTGGCCACACCGTTACAGGAACCTGATTACCTGTCGCATCGGCGAACCCGATCGCGGCTCTGCGGAATGGAAAGCGTGGAACGCCGTTCACCGGATGCCGCCGGGCCCCGAGCGCGCCCGCCTGCGCAGCCGATCTTACCCCGGAATGATGAACGCGGCCGCTGCCCAGTGGGGCGCGTGGGCCACCGCAGAGGAGATCGCGATGACCTCTCCACACCCACTCCCACGGCTGCTTACCAGTGATGAAGCTGCGGAGTATCTAAGGGTTTCTAACGAAGACGCTTCGCAAGCTGCGGCGCAACGGTCTACCCCGCGCCGAGATTTCCCCCGGCTGCCACCGCTACCGGGAGGATAACCTGGCCGCATACATCGCAGCGAAAGTGACCTCGGAGACACCGCCATGCCGTACCGCCCCAAAGGCTCGCGCTTCTGGCACTACGACTTCCAGATCCGGGGTCGTCGATTTCACGGAAGTTGTGGCACTGAAGACTTCGAGGAAGCGAAAGCCGTAGAGGCAGCGGCACGCGTCACCAAACGGCATGCTGCACAGGCGCTCGAAGTGGCCGGGATCCACGCAGGGCTGCACCATGCGCGCCAGCCGGGCCAGATCGTCCGGCAACGTGCTGACCGGCGTCTCGCCGTGCGCCACGTTCACCAACTCGAAGAAGATCGACTTCGCTTCATGGCTGCCGTGCCACCGCATGTCCGACGACAGCCAGCGGCGGAACTCCCACATCAGGAAGCCATGGGAATCCAGACGCTCGCTTGGGTCGACCGGGTAGTCTTCGAGCGTGCCGACGTCGACCGGACGCAAGTGCGATGCATTCATTCCTGCCCCCCTCTCCGTATCTGGCTCAGGCGGCGCAGCTCATGGCGCAGCGCTTGCAGCGAGTGGTCGAGGCCGAGCTGATCTTCCGCCTGCACATCGGCCCGCACCGCAGCCAGCGCATCGGAGATCGGACGCAGATCCTCGTCCTCCGCAAGCGGCAACGCATCGGCGAGCGGCTGCATGAAGGGCCGCACGTCGAAAAGGCCCGAGCCGGCCAGCGCGATGCCGACCGCAACCGAGACCAGCGGCGCCATGGCGGGCAGGCGAAAGGGCGGATTGAAGATCGTCCAGTGCGTATCGTCGATAGGGCCGAAAAGGTAGTCACGGACCACGAAACCTGCGCCGTAGTCGAAGATGTCGCTGGCTTCCACATCGTAGAAGAACTCGTCCAGAACCCCCGCCATGTAGCCGCGATTGGCGGTTGGCTCCCGAACACTGGCGGTGATGGTTCTCGGCCCGATCCATTGGCACAGGGCACGTGTCGCGCATGGCGGCGTCGGAAAGTCGTCCAGACTATCGTGCGGTTCGATACGGCGCTGCATGACGGCTGTGCTGACGTTCCGGGTCATTGCCGCCCCCATGCTGCGTTGACCGCAGCATGGGGGCACGTTCGTCATCGACCAGGTACGGCCGCCCTTTGGCCCGATGGCCGACAACCCGAGATTCCGCCGCCACTTCCAGATCGTACTGCGCGAGACACCGAGCCGCTCCGCGATCTCGCAGTCCATTAGGCCCTCGCGATACAGCCGAAGCGCGCGCGCCGCGTCCATCAGGCCACCCCCGAAATATGCCCGGCGGCGGGCGAACCCACGCGCCGGGCGAGTTCCAACAGGGAGGTGGCAGACATGACACGGTCTGCCGGCGGGAGGGACAGAGCCGAAGCGGGGAAATCAGGAAAAGAGGTGGCAGCACCGGTCCTACCATCAAACGGGCCGAGCTGTCGCAAGCTCGGCCCGAGTTTCGCCTGTGCCTTGGCGAAGCGCCAAAGAACGTGGGGTCGCTCCAAATTGACGCTAGGTAAACTTAGGTCGCGTTTGTCGATTCTAGCAAGCCGAATGTCCCCGACGCTAGCCTCCATTGGGCCTTCGGTGTCTTGTGGGCAGGCAAGGTCGAGCGGCACTAGACGCCGCTCGACCCTTGAAGCCGCACCATCCTTGAAACGGCTCCATACGATCCCGGGCTTAACCTCAAAAGCCCGTGACCGCCATAACCAGGCACCTATTTGGTCCATGGCTATCCCAAAGCACTGCTGGGTCGCGATTTCTGTTAACCATTTCGTGATCCGAGGCAAGCGACTTGAGCGCAGACGTCGCTGTAATAGGTGCCGAAAGCTTCCGACAGGGTGAAGCGTCCGGTGATCTGGGGGGCGTCCTTCGCCTTGATACGCCATCCATCTTTTTCACCAGCCGTTGACGGCGAAACGCTTGTTCCAGAGGTGAGCAATCGGCCAGAAACGCACGCCGACCTCGCACCGCGAAACAGGGCAGGACGAAGGCGTCCGCCCCGTCCCGCCACCGACCCCGTGGGTGTGGAGCGGCCGGACATCATATCTGACCCTCGTCGGCGTCGTACTGCGCCTCGAGCGACTGGACGAGCAGTGCCATGGCCTCCGCCGCCTCGCGTGCTTCCTGCAGGGCGCGGGCCTGCCCGCTGGCATCCCCGGACTGGGCGGCATTGACCGCGGCAGAGATCGCCTCGCGCGACGCGACGCGACGCTGGCGGCATCGAGCACCCGCAGGCCCGCGCGCGCGGCTTCGGACGGCGCGCCGCACCCGCGCAGACGCGAGACCGAGTAACGCCCCGCCGCATCCTCCAGCGCCCAGATATAGATCGCCGGCCACTGGTGCTGGCCCGACAGGATCTTCAAAAGCGTTCCCTTCGAGACCGAGCTGCCCAGCCGGGCGTTGATCGTCTCGGCTGCGGCGTCGAGGCACCCGAAGGTGCCGTCGATCAGGGCCGACATGGCGGTGTTGACCTGGCGGGCATCAAGCATCGGCAACCCCGTTTCCTTGAGAGGCCCGGCGGCGAGGCGCAGAAAAGGTTAACAAGTCGTTAACAAAGTTCAACGGAGGTCCGAAATAGATGACCGCGCAGGAAAGGTTAGCATAGGGCTTCATTCGGCGGCCTCAGCTTTCGGGGCGGTGCCTGGAGAAGCGATTTGAGCGAATACCCTAAGAGTAGCTGCAAGTGCGCCACTAGGTCGGCCAGAAAAGAGCTCTGAGGACCCGACGCCCTGTGATGGTACCAGGACACAAGCATGGAGTGCCATTCCATCGTGCTTAGCGAGCCCATGCGAGACACGGCCTCGTCGGGCGTTTCAGGAAATCGTTTCTCAACGAGACATTGTTCTCGTTACAGGCAGATACCCGCAAGCAGATCCGGGCATGGCAGCACGGCTACAATCACCACCGCCCGTATTCGGGCTTTGAGAAAATTACGCCGGTCAAGTTCATGGCAAGAAAAGGCTGTTAAATCCCGCCGCATAGCTTCAGTAATCAGCGTGCGGGCTTTCCCAAAATCCGGCGGAGCGAGTGCAAGCTGGCACTTGATCACCCTCCCTATCAAGTAGATACCCTCAGTCACATGCTCAGAACTTCGCTTGAGGTTGTCGCTGAACTTAATGTTTCACGTTTTAAACTAGTCCCTACAAGATTGACCAAAAAACGTAACAACGATACACATCGCCATCGACATTCTGATACTGCGCTTGAAAAACTCTATCGCCTACAAGATTTTGGAGTTACGGTGCTCTTCAGAGCAGCACTGGAGGAGAACCATGCAATCAATCGATCTCGAGAAAATGTCTTTGGACGAGCTGAAGAAGCTTGAAAAGGACGTAAGCAAAGCCATAAAGACCTTTGAGAAGCGTCGACTTGATGAGGCTCGCGCTGCGGCTGAAGCCGTTGCTAAGGAAATGGGTTTCTCTCTAGCAGATCTTGCCGTAGAGGCGAAGACCTCGAAAGCTCCTCCAAAGTATCGTGACCCTAAGAACCATGAACTGACTTGGTCAGGTCGTGGCCGCAAGCCATTTTGGTTTGTCGCAGCAATCGATGCAGGACACTCGCCTGAAGAGCTCGAGATCTAACGATCAGTACATTGATCATAGATTTCCGTCTCATATGCGGAACCTGAGCTTTTCTTTTGTTGAGGCGCACGATTGGTTCCCTAAAACCGATCCACTTTTGAGGTGTGCGGATCAGTTCATGGCTGAACCAAGACATGAACTGCCTCCCTCCTTTTCCTAGGTCGCGGCCTCGGTGCTAGCTTTGAAACGGAAGCCGTCGTTTCCAGTTTCTAGAATGCCGCTTGAAGGGTGACATGACCGAGGTACCTGCTGGCGACCTTGGAACTCACGCCCAGGCAGCGCGTCGTGCGGAGATGTCACGAAAGAAGCTGAGGACGCAGCCGCACTCGCCAAAGGTCGGCTATACGATGATGACGACTTTGGAAACGCTGCCCCCACGCTGCTGTCCGGTTACGCCGGCCACTACAGATGTCCAAAGGTTTTTTCGTTAGCCAGCGCTCTAGCCGCGACCATCATCCATTGCCACGGAACCCGAAGCCAGAGCTTCGTCCAAGCCGTGCCGACATCAATAAAAAATTAACTTCAGCATGGTCCCCTGCAGCCATGCGCCCTTCCAACCGAAACCGCCGCCCCTACCCAATATCCGACCGCATGATCGACGCACTCATGTTCATCTTGGGATGGGCACTCGTGGCTTTTCCAGCCTTCCTGCTCATGTGGTAAGCAACTGATACTTAATAAGATTAAACCGGTTTGAAGATCATTCCGAATGCTGCAAATGTCAAAAGCACAAACGCCAAGAGAACCAGAAGGTACTTCGGCCAAGAACGATTGTAGAACGGGGTGCGATTATGACAGTCTCCGCACCTAGCACTCCCGTAGCGCAATGAATGACCGCACTGCTGACAGGAGAAGAGCCGTAAGACTTTCAAATTGCACCCGATGATCTACAAACTTCCGTGGCTGCACCCTGCGCCGACCCAAGGGAAAGCCGCAAGACCGAAGGCATGGCGAGAGCGACATCAGCTAACATTCTTGCTCCTTCTCGCCGCACTGCGGAAAAACACGGCTATGAAAGGCTTATGCCGCCTAGCCGCTATTGCGCGAGAAACCGTGTCGCGCGCGGTGACACTGATCACCTCGATCAGCATCATCAATGCCTCTGCGAATCGCTGCGTGCCGGAGCATGGTGGAAGGATGGACTCCTCTGGACACGCTTAGGGCAGCCCGCACTAGACACAGCAACGGACTACCATCGAAAAGATCTGTTCGGTGCGCGAACCATCTCATTACGGGGATACAATTCAACGCCTAATATCATCCAAGCCTCAGGCAGGAAACGGGACGAAACCGGGTCAGAACCGATACAGAAATTTACGGTTTTTCCATCCCGGTTTTTTGTCACCACCTGCCCTGCCCCTTAGAAACTGGAGCGCTTGATGTTGGAGCTTTTAGCTAAGCTTTCTTAGATACTGATGAATGAAAATACATGATGCGTCGAAGTTCAGAAATGCGTAAGGGCGTTCGTCCTCTGGCTATGCAAGCAGAAACGCCGGTCGCGAAGATCTGTCGCAAACCTAGGATCAGCTAGGCGACCTATTTCAACAAGAAGCAGGCGGCCTGCTGACTGACGAGATGAGTGGACTGAAGATACTCGACGAGAACAGGCTGATTGCGGATCGCCAAGGAGCCGTCGGCAGGACGATGTCTAGGCAATAGGCTTCGTTCATGACCAGCTCGCCATGGGAAAAAAGCTGCGGAGCCGGACCGTGATCGACATTACAGCGAGATCAGATTATCATGTCCCGATTGTCATGCAATACTCCGGTGGAACCACCAGCCCATCATCGTTAGACCGCCAGAAAAACCAGAGTGCGGCCATCCAAGGAAAGCCGGCTAAAAAGAAGCTCCTTCACACAGCTTGTGCTTCTGGGAACCTTTCCTTGTACGCAAGCATGGATCACTTCTTGCATACGGTTTTTCATTTTAGGCGCAAGATACGCACACGAGATGGTCTAGCTGTTCAGCCAAAACAACATCGCCAATATCGCAAATAGGCTGAACGGAAGCCACCAGCGATTTAAGACAGGCGTCGGTCGGAAGCAGTATGGGCACGCCGAGCAAGCGTACCGCAGCTCATAGTTGCAACTACATCGGATCAAGCGCAATCCTCGTGATGTCGAGTTTCCTTGTTCTCTCCGTGATCTGGCCACGATCCCCTCCTCCACCGAGTTGGCACTAAGTGTGCTGCTTCCCCTGAAATGGAAGACAGCACTGCGGCCACAGAATCCGCGGAGCAGGTTAATGCTTCGTTAACTTAGACAGGCGCCGTCTTCACTTTTCAGGCAGACTGATGAGAGCACGCCCAAGCTCGGAAACGCTTACTCAACGTCAGAAACTCGGTTGGGTCGGCAACTCCTTCTGACCTGCTCCCCTCGAAGTCAGCGTTTATCAGTTTGCTCTGTTCAGGGTTTAATTTGAGCTTTGTCCCTTTGTCGCTGGCAACCCTGCAGGTGAAGCCTCGCACCTCTGCGATCAGCTTCCGCTCCCCTCGAATGCCGGGGATCGACGTGTCTAAGACCGACACCAAGCACTCCTGGCTGAAGTCGGCGATGATGCGGAGGAAGCGCGCCCTGCGACCATCGGAAAGTACGCCAGAGACGAAGTCGAGCAACTACCGATGGCTCGGCCCCTGCGGGATCACCACCGGTGCCCTGGTCCCGATTGCCCGCTTGCGTCTGCCGGGTTTGCGCAAGTCAAATTTTCTTCGCAGTAGAGCCCGTAGAGTTTCTTCCAGTTCACCACCGAGCCATCACGCTTCAGCAAGATATGCACCGACGGTAGCCAAACCGCCGCCGTTCTGACGACCGTTCCTTCATCTTGGCGCGCAACACCGTATCTGCCCGCGGCTTCATGCCACCGTGCTTGCAGCACAAGGCTGGCGCGCTCATGCTCATTTGGTGCCCCTTCAGGCTACCAATAATCCTACGCTTCGCTGAACAGTAATCTCTTCGTCGTCTGTCTCCTCGTTCGAAGAACAGGCTGGCCTCAAACCGAGAGCATTTCTGGAAGCATGTATGAACTGCCTTCCCCTGCAAGTGACTTGTCGATGCGCCGCTGACCCTGCTTCTATGTATTCGGTCTTTCTTCGGGGCGGTTCGTTTTGCCCCTGACCAAGATGGGAAGTCGCGCGTCCTGTGTCTCGTTAAACCATCGGCACTTCAGGGGCCATACTCCCCATCAGACTGACAGAACGCCGATCGGTCGTTGGTCCATCTCCTCCTCGCTCGCAGATTCCTTTGCTCTCAGTTGTGTTACGGTCCGACTACAGGCCGCTCAGTGCATTGGGTTGATACCGCTCTCTCTTCGTCAATACAGCCCAGGCAATACGTGCCATCTTGTTGGCCATTGCGACCGCCGCGACGTTGACATGCGCTCGCTCCTTCAAGCGGTCGGCCCATGCCGCTATCGGCGACGTCCTGTCGCGCACGAGATGCAGCACGGTTCGGGCCCCGTGAATGAAGAGTTTCCTCAAGTATCGATTGCCGTGCTTCGAGATACCGATCAGCTTGGCTTTGCCACCTGTCGTGATCTGTCGCGGCACCAGGCCGAGCCATGCGGCGAGATCACGTCCTTTGCCGAAACTGCTGCCGGTACCGACCGCAGCCACGAGCGCCGTCGCAATCGTCGGGCCGACGCCGGGGATCTCCATCAGCCTCTGCATATCGGCATCCGTTTTGGCCAATACTCTGATCTCGGCATCGATGGCCGAGATCCGGTCATTGATCACGCTTAGCTCTGACGCCATGTCCGACAGAAGCGTAAGCATCCGACGTGAAAGATCGTCGGTGCCCTCTGCGGTCAATCTGATCAGTTCCTTTTGGAAGACATGGCGTCCCGTTCCAATCCGAATGCCGCGTTCCATCAGGAAGCCGCGGCCCTGATTGATCAGCCGTGTCCTGTCGCTCACCAGTCGTTCCCGCGCCCGGTGCAGAGCCTGAAGGTCGAGCTGTTCCTCTGTTTTGATTGCTACGAATGCCATCGTCGGGCGCGTCGCAGCCTCTGCAATTGCTTCCGCATCACGGTCATCGTTCTTGTGAACCTTGACGTACGGCCGGACATAGAGCGGCGACATCAGCCGAGGCTCATGTCCGTTCTGAAGACAAAACCGCCCGATGTGATGCGCCCCGCCGCAGGCTTCCATGGCAACGATGCAGGGCGGAAGCTTATCAAGAAAGTCCAGCAGCCGATGCCGCTGGAGACGTTTACGAAACACGATTGCTCCTGCCTCATCCAGCCCGGCAAGACTGCAAACGGTCTTGCCCAGATCAATGCCCAGAACCTTGATGTCCATCAGATGCTCCTCTCTCCACCTATGCCCGCCACAATAACAGCGGGTTGGTGGGAAGGCAGTTCATCCCATTAAATCAAAGGCGAGTTTCCTGAATGTTGCGCCTAACCAGCCCCCCAAAGAAAGGAGATGTTACGATCAGGGAGTGGTGTTCGGTGTGTGTGAATGGGCTGGGCAAACGGCAAATCGTGGCGTTTTCTTAAGATGGAGAAATCATCCGTTTCCGACAAAGATCTCCAAGTCCGCCCATCCCTGCTTCAAATAATCTTTTGAAAACCTATCCCTTGGTAAGTGCGTCGATGGCCTTCAGCCCCTTCAGGATGCGCCCGAGGTCCTCCACAGGCACCATGTTCGGTCCGTCGGAGGGCGCGTTGTCGGGGTCCTCGTGTGTCTCCATGAAGACCGCCGCAGCTCCCACGGCCAGTGCCGCACGGGCCAGCGGTTCGACGTATTCGCGCTTGCCGCCCGTGGACTTGCCTTGCCCGCCCGGCATCTGCACCGAATGGGTGGCGTCCATCACCACCGGATAACCTGTCCCGGCCATGATCGGCAGCGACCGGAAGTCGCTCACCAGCATGTTGTAGCCGAACGAGGTGCCGCGCTCGCACAGCAGGATACGTTCGTTGCCGGTCGAGGCGATCTTCTCCGCCACGTTGCCCATGTCCCAAGGCGCCAGGAACTGGCCCTTCTTGACGTTGACCGCGCGACCCGTCTCTCCGGCGGCCAGCAGCAGGTCGGTTTGGCGGCAAAGGAAGGCGGGGATCTGCAGGATGTCGACCACCTCAGCCACGGGGGCGCATTGCTCCGGCCCGTGTACATCGGTCAGGACCGGCACGCCGAATTCCTCTCGGATCAGGCCGAGGATCTTCAGCCCCTCCTCCATCCCGAGCCCGCGCCGCCCCTCCAGCGAGGAACGGTTCGCCTTGTCGTAGCTCGCCTTGAAGATCCAGCGCGTGTCGGCGGCCTCGGCTGCGGCGGCGATCCTCTCGGCCAGCATCCGGGCGTGATCATGCGATTCAAGCTGGCAGGGCCCGGCGATCAGCACGAAGGGGCGATCCTGGGCGATGGCGACATCGCCGCCCGAGGCGGAAACAGTGACTGTTTTCATGCGATGCCTTCCTTCTTCAGCACGCCTTCGATGCGGGCCACGTCGACGGGGTTGTTGAGTTCCCAGAACACCCGGCCGCGCGCCTCGACGGGCACGCAGGTGACGGAGGCGCCGTTTTCCAGGAAGCGCAGCTGCTCCAGCCCCTCGGCACGCTCGACCGGACCTTCCTCCCAGGCCATGTAGGCAGCCAGCGCCGCCGGGCGATAGGCATAGACGCCGACGTGGTGCCAGACCTCCGGCGGGGTCTCGAGGTTGCCGACGTAAGGCAGCACCTCCTTCGAGAAATAGATCGCCGTACCATCCCGGCGCAGGACGGCGGTGGTGCCGCCGACCCGCCCGGCGTGACGGTCGGAGACGAAGTTCGACAGGGTGTCGTGATCGCATTTCAGGACGGGGGTGGCCATCTCGACCTTGTCGTCCTGCATGGCGGCGATCAGCGCCTCGACGAACCACGGCGGCGTGAGGGGCGCGTCGCCCTGCAGGTTCACAACCACTTCCGGCGGCTCGGGCAGCTGCGCCACGCCCTCGGCACAGCGCTCGGTGCCGTTGCGCGCCCGGTCCGAGGTCATCAGCACCTCGGCGCCGAAGGCCCGCGCCGCATCGCGGATGCGGACATCGTCGGTCAGCACATAGACCGCATCGGCCCCCTGCACCTGCTGCGCCGCTTCCCAGGCGCGCTGGATCAGGCTCTTCTCGTGCCCGGTGGCCCCCTTCAGCCCGACCAGCGGTTTGCCCGGATACCGGGACGAGGCATAGCGGGCGGGAATGAAGATCACGGTTTTCATGGGTATGGTCCTACCTCTCCGATACGTGAGGGCCGGCGACCTGTCCCACCTTGCAGACAGCCGGACGGCCCACGCGGGATCGGCACAGCCGCCCCTAGTCTTGACCCGTCTTGTCATCCGGTGAGGTCAGGGATGCAAGAGGGGCGAGGTCACCGGGCCGGGCAGACCCGTGCCGCACCCCCGGTGGTTTCGCCGGAGCGTTTTGACCTGTCGGAGACGCTGATACCCTGACAGGCGGTTGTTGTGGTCAAAACGACCGTTTTGGCCGGAAGATTTTGACAGTGAGGTTTTGTTCCCAGAGGATTTCCACGAATATTGGAATACACCCAGTCTCAAAATAGTTGCCCCCCTTGACCAAGCGTGGCAACGTACAAGTAACAGGCATTTCTTTTGGTGATCGAAGGTGCGATACTTATCCATTGTTGGTCCGTTCATTGTCGGCGCTACCGCAGCAACGGTTTCAGTGATTACAATCTATGATCGAGTGTTCACCCAACCGTTATCGAATGTCGATGACGTCGTTACTTCATTGAACCGCATTTCGATCGCACTGGAGAGTGGAAATTTAAAGATTGCACCAAGCGAGTTGGAACAGGTCAACGCAGCCCTAACTCAGGTTTCAGGAGATGCGTACCGCGCTTCGACCGGCAATGACCCGGCGCAAACTAGCTACCTAAGAGTATCCGGAGGAGCTTTTGAGTTGCCAGTAAGGTCATCTGTAGATTTGGATGCGCCTAATGGTGAATTTGCGTCCTTTGGGCTTGAGCGCTTTTTTGGCGGCTCGGTTGAGGGTGCAATAGTGCATTTGAATGGCGAGGAGAAAAATCTTCGAGCGGGGCAGACGCTCCAATTTCCCAGCACCAGTGTGAATTGCAATATTCTGTACATTGGCCCCGCGAATGAAGAGTATTCCGCAGCTCGGTTCAGATTTCGTTGCAACATGCCAGACGCATAATAAGTTAACTTGACATTCGAGTACATCAGTTTTGCTCAAAAACCACACATTTCCGCCAGTGGAAAAATCCGCCGTTTTGACACCGATAAAGTATTGCCGTAGCCAGACTGACTCATTAGGCTCAGGCAGATGTGTGAAGTTGCCGCAGAGCTCGATATAAAGTGCGAGAATAGAGATCGGTAGGATCGACATCACATAATGAAACCTATCACCCGCCGCCACCGGTAATCGCCTACGCCCCTACGCCACCCCTGCCCTGAGTGCGTCGTGGATGTGGATCAGCCCGGTCAGCGTGGCCCCTTCGGTGACCGGCAGGACGGTGCGTTTGGAGTCGTTCATGACCCCCAGCGCCTCCAGCAGCAGCGTGTCGGGGGCGGTGGTCAGGGGGGCGCGGGTCGCGACTTCGCCGGCGGTGCGGTCCATCAGCCCGGCCATGTTGCGGCGCAGGTCGCCGTCGGTGATGATCCCGGCCAGCCGGCCCTCTTCCACCAGCAGGGCCACGCCGAACCCCTTCTGCGACATGATCAGCAGCACGTCCGGCATGGGCGTGTCCGCGGCCACCACGGGCAGTTCGTCGCCGGTGTGCATAACCGCCGCCACCCGCAGAAGCTGCGCGCCCAGCGTGCCGCCGGGGTGGAAGGCGGCAAAGCTTTCGCGGTCGAAGCCCCGGTGCCGCATCATCGCCACCGCCAGCGCGTCTCCAAGCGCCATCGCCATCGTCGTCGAGGTGGTGGGCGCCATGCCGATCGCGCAGGCCTCCGGCGCGTCGGGCATCAGCAGCACGTGGTCCGCCGCCTGCGCCAGCGTGCTGTTGGCGCGCCGGGTCATCGCCACCAGCGGCACGGAGAACCGCGCGCAATGGGCGATCATGTCGGCCAGTTCCTTCGTCTCGCCCGAGTTGGAGATCAGGATCAGCGCATCGGCGCGGGTGATCATCCCGAGATCGCCGTGCGAGGCCTCGCCGGGGTGCACGGTCTGCGCCGGCGACCCGGTGGAGGCGAAGGTCGCCGCCATCTTGGCCGCCACGTGCCCCGACTTGCCCATACCCGAGACGATGATCCGGCCCGGCACCTCCAGCAGCATGGCGATGACCGCATCGAAGCTGCCGGGCAGTTCCCGGGCCAGCCGGTGCAGCGCCTCGCCTTCGGTGGTGAGCACCTGGCGGGCGATCTCGGACGGGGTCGGGGAGGGTTGGGACATGGAGGGAAGGCGCCTGTTTTCAGGCGCTCTCTAACCTGTACCGTATCGCTTGTCCAATTACGCCTTAACGGAATTTTCTACGGCCTTCCCCAGGCGGGTGCTGAATGTTTTGTGGCAAATTGTAGTACCGTTGCATTTGCTCTTTCGGCACGAAACATCACTGGGCCGCGAAGAGTAGCCTCCTCCCCCGCATCTGCAAAATTGCCTGATAGCGGCAAAAATAATCCAAATCTTAAAGATTTCGGTTCGAGAGTTGCGGCAAAAGGAGAATGCGATGCAGCCGCTCTTCCGTATTCGTGGCACCTCCTCACTACCGAAAGTGACAATCCTGTTGGCCACTTTTCAGGGCGCAGCGCATCTCCGAGAGCAACTTGCCTCGATCGCCTCACAAGAAGGAGTCAATTGGGTTCTCCGAGCATCCGACGACGGTTCCGACGACGGCACGCTGGAAGTCCTTACCCAGTTTTGCGCTGCATACCCGGACAGGGTCACGCTGCGCGCGGGACCACGACGTGGAGCGGCGGCAAATTTTCTAGCGATGCTCTGTGCGCCCGACCTCGCCCCCGCCCCCGTGGCGCTCGCGGACCAAGACGACATCTGGTACCCGACGAAGCTCAAAAAGGCTCTGTCACGCCTCGAAACGATCTCGGACGCGGCGGTCTACACCGCCCGGAGCCGCCACGTCGACGCCCTCGGCCGTCCACTCGGCCTGTCGCGACGGCACTGCGGCGCCCCCTCCTTCGGCAATGCGCTGGTACAGAACCGGGTCTCTGGCCACGCGGCGGTACTGAACCCGCAATCCCTGGCGCTGGTGCGCGCCGTGGGCCCGGTGGAGGTCCCCTTCCACGATTGGTGGCTCGCCCTGCTCATCACCGGCGCAGGCGGGACGGTGGTAGAGGATGACGCGGTGGTGCTCGACTACCGCCAGCACGGCGGCAACGTCCTCGGCGCCCCGCGCAGCTGGCGCGCCCGGTTGACACGCGCCGCCCTGGTGTTGGGTCCCCAAGGCCGCCGGATCATGAGCGCCAACCGTGCCGCCCTCGCCCGCGCCGCCCCCTTTCTAACGGAGGACGCGCGCGCCCTGCTCGACCGGCTCGACACCGCCCCCGCGCATGGCGTCGCGCGGGTCCACGCGCTGTCCCGCCTCGGGATCCGGCGCGACGCTCCGGCGGCACAGGCCGTCCTCACCCTCGCCGCGACCCTCGGGCGTTACTGAACGCCCCGGGAACCACGGGCCCCTTCTTCATCTTGGCAAAAAATACCTTGGGGAGCCTCTCCGCAGGAGCCGCGGGGGCACTCCCCTGTTTCGCGCGCGAAACCGCAGGCCATCAGGCTGCGGCCATGGCCTGCACATGGTGAGCGATGGCGTCTTCTACATCATCGTAATACCACGCGCGCCCGTGCTCCAGCACGATGCCGCTGTCGCACAGCATCCGGATCTGCGGCAGGGCATGGCTGCAGACCAGCGCCCCCGCCGACTGCAACCGCGCCTTGAACAGCGCGTCCGATCGTTCGCGGAACGCGGCATCCCCCACCGCGGTGATCTCGTCCACCAGGTAGACGTCGAAGTGGATGCCCATGGAGATGCCGAAGGCCAGCCGCGACCGCATCCCCGAGGAATACGTGCGGATCGGCATCCGGAAATGCGGCCCGAGCCCGGCGAAATCCTCGACGAAATTCACCAGCTCGTCGGTGTCGACCCCATAGATGCGCGCCACGAAGCGGCAGTTCTGATGGCCGGTCAGGTCGGGATGGAACGACCCCGCAAACCCCACGGGCCAAGACACCTGCCCGGTGGTAACGATCCGCCCCTCCGTCGGCCGGGTCGTGCCCGAAACCATGCGCAGCACCGTCGACTTCCCCGCGCCGTTGCACCCCAGAAGCCCGACTGACCGCCCGGTCGGCACCGTCAGGGTCATGCCCGAGACCACGGTAACCACCTTGCCCTCGGTTACGTAGCGCTTGGTGACGTTCTCGAAGCGGATCATCGCGCCGCGACCCCAGGCTGCCCCATCACCGCCGGTCCTTCAGCGCGTAGATCACCAACACCAGTGTGCCCCAGACCAGCAGGATCAGTAGCGTGGCCAGCGCCAGCAACATCTCGCGTTCCGGGTAGCGCGGACTCTGCGCCAGCGTCGGGTGCACGTAGGCGGTGAGGTACCGGCTCTGCCGCCGCGCCTCCACAACGCTCGCGTCATAGGCCGCCAGAGCCGAGGTATAGGTCGCTTCCGCGAACTCCCGGTCGACGACCAACCGCTCGTACTCACCGAAGAGGTCGGCATAGACGCCGTCCTCGCCCGTGACCGCCTCCGCCCCGCCGGCCAGGCCCAGCTTGCGGCGTTCGGCGGCGATGCGGTCGCGGATCACCCCGATCCGGCTTTCGGCCTGCGTCAACCGCGGATCGTCGGCCCGGGTCCGCAGCGCAAGCAGGTCGTATTCGATCAGCTCGTTGGCCAGCAGCCCTTCGAGGTTGGCCAGCACGCCCGACTGCCGCTCCATGTCGACGGTGGGATCGACCATCTGGTTGCGGTTGCGGAAGGAAGTCAGCGCCTCGCGCGCGGCCTTCAGCCGGTCCTCCGCCTTCCCAAGATCGGCGCGGGCGTAGCGGATCGCGTCCTCCCGCGCGGTGGCGAGGAGGGCGTTGATCATCTCCGTCGAGCGGTCGAACAGCGTTTCCGCGATGAGCTGGGCATCGCGAGCCTCGAAGGCCAGCACGCGCACCTCGATCAGCCCGGCGCCATCGTCGTAGTAGATCTTCACCATCCGCTGCCAGTGATCGACCAGGTCCTCGATTGTGCCGTCAGGATCGAAGGCGAAATACGGGTCTGTGCCGCCCGGTTTCGACCAGATCGTGCGCAGGTCCAGCGCCGCGTCGATCTCCGCCACCAGCTTCTGGCTCTGCAGGTATTCGTAGAGGATGTCCGTGTCCGAAGAGGAGGAGCCCGACAGCGGGGCGAGTCCGCCCAGCAGCTCCAGCGCGGAGTTGGTCTCTTCCGTGCGGACGGAAAAGGCCACGGTGGAGGCATACTGGTCCGCCGCTCGGTCCCAAAGATACCAGGCCACGGCGGCGGCGGGCAGCAGAACGCCCAGCACGAAGCTCAGCATCAGCGCCCAGTGCCGCCGCCTGAGACGGGCGAGCCCGGCCATGCGCGCGCCGCCCGGAATGCCGGGGCGGAAGCCCGGCGGCGGGATCGGCGTCGGCCGCGGAACCGGCTTCGGCTGGGCGCCGCCGGCGGGGGCATGGGTCGGCACTGGGCGCGGCCCCGGCACATGCGCCGGAAGCTGGGCCTGCACGCCGATATGGTCCCCGGCCTGAACACTGGCCTGAGACCGGTCATGCGTCCGATCAGGGGCAGTGGCGGGCATATGCGCCTGTGTGCGGGCCGGCATCGGGGCGGCCCTTTGGGTCGAAACCTTGGTCAAGAGCGGTATCCGCAGACGATCCGAATGTCGCGGCACCTTCGGACATAAACCTTTAGGAAAGATTTACCGTGCATGGAGAAGAGCGGGGCCTGCCCCGGCCACCGGCCCGAAACGCCCTAGCCGCGCAGGGACCCCGCAAGGATCATCAGAGGACCACGGAAGGACCGCAGGCGACCCGCCATGTCCGAGACCACCCACGCCCATACGCCTCATGCCGACACATCTTCCGCCCCCCAGCGTCCCCGCCCCGGGGTACCGCGGCTGGCGACGCTGCGCTCCATCGGGGCGCTGATGCTGCGCGAGATGGCTACCAGCTACGGACGCTCCCCCGGCGGCTACCTCTGGGCGGTGCTGGAGCCGGTGGCGGGCATCGCGCTCCTGACGGCGGTGTTCTCGATCGGCTTCCGCTCGCCGGTGCTGGGGACGAGCTTTGCGATGTTCTACGCCACCGGGATGCTGCCCTTCATCCTGTTCACCGACCTCGTGGGCAAGGTGGGCCAGGCGCTGAACTACTCAAAGCAGCTCCTGGCCTATCCCCGCGTGACCTTCGTCGACGCCATCGTGGCGCGCTTCGTGCTGAACCTGATGACCCAGATCCTCGTCAGCTACGCGGTGCTCGGCGGCATCGTCGCCCTGTTCGAGACGCGGGTCGTCGTCGACGGCATGGTGCTGGTGCGGGCCTATGTGCTGGCGGCGGCGCTGGCGCTGGGGCTGGGGACGTTCAACGCCTACATGCTGGTGCGCTTCCCGATCTACCAGCGCGTCTGGTCCATCGCCATGCGCCCGCTTTTCCTGCTGTCCTGCATCTTCTACCTGTTCGACAATCTGCCGGAGCCCTATCGCGGCTGGCTCTGGTACAACCCGCTGGTGCATGTGATCGGACTGATCCGGCGGGGGTTCTACCCCAACTACGACGCGCTCTACGTGTCGGAGGTCTACGTGCTGGCGGTGTCCCTCGTAGCGCTGACCGCGGGGCTGATGTTGCTCAGGCGCGAACACCGGATGCTGCTGGAGCTCTGAGCGTTTCGCGCGCGAAACCCCAGTGCGACAGATGCCGCGCCCGGGTGAGGATCGCCTGCGGATCCTCCGCGAAGCCAAGCGGCAGCAGCGCCACCGGGGCGCCACGCGCCTCAGCCGCGCGCACCGCCTCCGCCTGCCCGCCCAAGTCGAAGACCATAACCGGCAGCCCGGTGGCCAGCGCCTCGTGCGTGGTGAAGGAGAACGTCTCCGGCCAGAGCGAGGGGATCAGCCAACAGGTGATGCCGTAGCGCGCCGCGAGGCGGGGCAGGTCGCCCACGCTGTAGGCCCCGTGTTTCCGTCCCGGCAGCGGTAGGCGGTAGGCGGGATCGATTTCTCCCAGCAACACCACCTCACAGCCGCTATTGCGGCAAGCGCGAGCAAGCCGTTCCGCCACCGCGGCCCCCTTATGCGGCGCGAGATTGCCGAGAATACCCAATACCGGGTGCGCACCTGGAGCTGGGCGTGTAAGCGCAGGAACAGCGACATGTAGATTATGTGGACAAACTTCAATTCGAGCATCTTTGTAGACCTCTGCAAACAGCATTTTGGCTGCGCTGGAAAAGCAGATCACACGCTCCGCCCGGTCAACAAGGGGGCGCCAAGCATTCCGCCATTCCACCAATGGCACTGCCCGACCGTTTGGGCGGCGAGCAACATGCCTAGACGAGGCGTGTGTTGGCTCCGGCAATCCTTGCCATTGCTCATTTTCCTCAAGCAATGTCATGTTTGGTGAAAGAGCAAAATAGTCGTGCACTAGCACCGTCAACCTGTCCTCAGGACCTTTCAGGGAAAGAAACAGCTCGGGTAGAACCACAGGATCAATGTCGCCAACGGCACAAGAGTATACAAGCTCACGCCGCGAGACAGGTGCAAGAAGGCGCTCCACCAAGTCCCAGTCTTCTGTACCGGCTGAAGTCACGCACAAAGTACCGTCAGCCTGTGCATGATGCAGTTCTATAGTGAATCGATAATTTCCACCGACCCGGATCACCAAGCCGGCCCCTACCCTAGCAACATCGGTAGCAAGGCGCCTTTGAAGATCTATATCTGCGCCGCCCCCCATTGAGTGCCCGAGATAGATTGGTACAGCTACATTCCGTTGGAGTTCTGCTCTTGCAATCCCAACTGCCAGACGCGCGGTTACTAACGGATCGCGTCGCAGGAACATGCACACCTCTACGTCAAAGCGCGGATACCTCTTTGCTAATAGAGC
Organism: Sagittula sp. MA-2; assembly: GCF_030126985.1. Classification (GTDB taxonomy): domain Bacteria; phylum Pseudomonadota; class Alphaproteobacteria; order Rhodobacterales; family Rhodobacteraceae; genus Sagittula. Next base: position 29,544 of record NZ_CP126146.1, read on the forward strand.
TGAATTTCTACGAATGAGGTTCTGCTTTTGTGTCTGGCCAAAACTTTGACCGCCGAGATGAGCTACGTAGAGATCTGGAACGTAAACATGAGAAAATCCTCGCGCCCGCAGGCGCTGACACCAGTCTACTTCCTCGCCGTAGCCCGGAGTGAAGGCTGGATCAAAACTCGGCTCCAACTCTAAAGCAGTGCGAGACATTGCCATGCAGAAGCCCACACTGGTGGGAGCTACAACCTGAGCGCGGCCATTCAGATTCTGAGCAAAACGGTCTAGCGCCTGTGCTTCATCAAATGTCACAAGGGCAGCAAGTCCAGGAGAAGGCACAGAACCGAGTTCAGCATCATTCGACAATGGTGTAACCGACGCAATCCTCGGGTCTTCCAGCAAAGGTCTCAAGAGCCGAGGAGCCCACGCCTCTGGCAAGAATGCATCCGAGTTCAGCAGAACTACAGGATCGGGCCACAACATCGCTTGTTTCAATCCCAAATTCGCGCTGCTGACAAAGCCAAGGTTGCGTTCGTTCTCGATCAGATGTGCGCCATGGCGAGATGCCCAGTTTTGTTGGATGTCACTGAGAACTGACCCAGCATTGTCATCGAGATTTGACCCGCCTGTCAGTATGTCGGTCGGTTCATGACGGGGTCAACATTGGCGTCTCCTTCCTCTTCTTTTTCGCGGTCTCCGAGCTGGCCTTGAAGCGATAGCTGTCGTTTCCGGTTTCCAGGATGTGGCAGCGGTGTGTGAGGCGATCGAGGAGCGCGGTGGTCATTTTGGCGTCACCGAAGACGCTGGCCCATTCGCTGAAGCTCAGGTTCGTGGTGATCACGACGCTTGTGCGCTCGTAGAGCTTGCTGAGGAGGTGGAACAGCAAGGCGCCGCCCGAGGCGCTGAACGGCAGGTATCCGAGCTCGTCGAGGATCACCAATTCGGTTTTCACCAACGCCTCGGCGATTTTCCCGGCCCTTCCCAGCGCCTTTTCCTGTTCCAGCGCGTTCACCAGCTCGACTGTGGAGAAGAAGCGCACGCGTTTGCGGTGATGCTCGATCGCTTGGACACCGAGGGCAGTCGCAACATGGCTTTTCCCGGTGCCGGGCCCGCCAATCAGGACCGCGTTCTCGGCAGCATCCAGGAACTCGCATCGGTGAAGCTGCCGAACGAGGGCCTCGTTGACCTCGCTGGCGGCGAAGTCGAAGCCCGACAGGTCCTTGTGAGCCGGGAAGCGCGCTGCCTTCATGTGATAAGAGATGGACCGCACTTCACGTTCGGCCATTTCGGCCTTCAGCAGCTGCGACAGGATGGGGATCGCCGCCTCGAACGCAGGCGCACCCTGTTCCATGAGGTCATGCACGGCCTGCGCCATGCCTGGCATCTTCAGACTGCGGAGCATGATGACGATAGCAGCGCCGGCGGGATCATGACGCATGGCGTTTGCCTCCGGATGTGCGCAGCCCATCGTAGCGTGCGACATTGGCCTCGGGCTCTTTCGTCAAGACGAGACTTGAAGGCGGCGTCACGTCGGGCTGGTCAGTCGGCGTGCCATCCACCAGCCTATGGAGCAGATTCAATACGTGGGTCTTTGTCGGCACGCCTGCCTGCAGTGCCATGTCCACGGCGCACAGCACGACTTGCTCGTCGTGATGGAGCACCAGGGACAAGATTTCCACCATCTCTCGATCGCCGCCGGGCTTGCGGAGCAGTTTATCCTGCAACTGGCGGAATGCCTCCGGCATCTCGACAAACGGGGCACCGTTGCGCAGCGCGCCCGGCTTGCGCTGGACCACGGCGAGGTAATGGTGCCAATCATAGATGACGCGGCCCGGTTGCCGATGCGACCTTTCAATGATGCGCTGGTGCTCGCAGACGACATGCCCTTCAGCAACGACAACCAGCCTTTCGGGGTAGATGTGCAGGCTGACGGGCCGGTTCGCAAAGCTGGCAGGCACGGAGTAGCGATTGCGATCAAACGTGATGAGGCAGGTTGGGGACACCCGCTTGCTTTGCTCGACATAGCCGTCGAACGCCGTGGGCAACGGCATCAGCGAGGGCTTCTCCGCTTGCCAGACATCGTCGATGCTCCCGGGCAAGCCGCCATGTACGGTCTCGACCCACAGCGCCTTGCACCGTTCTTCCAGCCAGCGGTTCAGCGCATCGAGATCAGGGAAGGTGGGCATCACCTGCCACATCCGGCTGCGAGCATCGCGGACGTTCTTTTCGACCTGCCCCTTCTCCCATCCGGCGGCCGGGTTGCAGAAGTCGGGTTCGAATACGTAGTGGCTTGTCATCGCCATGAAGCGCGCATTCACGTCGCGCTTCTTGCCGACGCCCACACGGTCCACCGCCGTGCGCATATTGTCGTAGATCCCGCGGGCCGGCACGCCTTCGAAGACCCTGAACGCGTGCCAGTGCGCCTCGAACAGCATCTCATGTGTCTGCAGCAAATACGCCCTGACCAGAAACGCGCGGCTATGCGACAGCTTGACGTGTGCGACCTGCAGCTTGGTCCGTTCGCCCCCGATGATCGCGTAATCTTCGCTCCAATCGAATTGGAAGGCCTCGCCCGGCTTGAACACCAGAGGCACGAATGTCCCGCGATCCGTCGTGCTCTGCGCCCGCTGCCGGTCCGATTTCCAGGCGCGGACAAAGGCTGAGACCCGCTCGTAGGAGCCGTCGAATCCCAGCTGAACCAGATCCGCGTGCATCTGCTTTGCCGTCCGCCGCTCCTTGCGCGACTTGCGCTGTTCGGCCAGCAACCAGCCCGACAACTTCTCCGCGTACGCGTCGAGCTTGCTCGGCCGCGACGGCACGTTGAACTTGGGCTCGACGATCCCGGCACGCAGGTAACGCCTGATAGTATTGCGCGACAGACCAGTCCGCCGCGAAATCTCACGGATGGGCAACTTATCCCGAAGTGCCCAACGTCGAATGACGCTCAAAATATCCATGTCGATCACTCCAATGACCCCCGACAAATCCCGTCAGGGGGAGGGTTCCACATGGGTCAGTTCTCAGTGACATTTCCTATCGCCGCTGGGTCAGTTCTCAGTGACATCCAACAGCCCAGTTTCTCAAAAACAACACGGTTTCAGTGTCCGGAGAGGCATCGTCTACCAACACCATGCGCCAAGGTATCTCCGTGTGAGCGACAACCCGTGTCAGTGCACCTTGTACCAGAGACAAGTTTCCATAGACTGGCATGACCAAGGTAACACCGCCCGGCTCGGGTGCCGGTGCAGGCACGTCAAACAGTCGGGAATCGAGTGCCAAGGGTGCAGGCCCCGAGAGATTGAGCAGTTGTTTGACACGTGCCCTTGCAGTGGGATCTCGGTGACGTATCCAGCGCAGGGCATGAGGGAAAGCATTGACCGATAAGACTATAAAATAAATGAATAATCTCAATTGACTTGCTCTGCTGGCTGGGCCGTCTGCAGGCAGATGCCAAGCTGCAAAGATGCCGAACAAGCGTCGAACGCGAAGGAACACTGAAGCCTCCTGAAGTTTCGAGGATGCTTAGCTTGGAATTTGAAACAAAAGGTTCATTGATCGATACAGTCAGCTAGGTCAGGCAAACCATATGTTGATGATGATCTTGGCCTGAGCGCCTCAGCATACCCCGAGAACAAGGTTTCCTGCGCGATCAAAGCTTTTGTCTGAGACGGGCGTTCGTTATCGAGAGCATCAGGCAGGAAGAGGCTGGTATGATCCTTGTATTTGGAAGACACGGACAGGTTGCCAACGAGCTCAGGAAACATCCTGATGTCATGGCCTTAAGCCGTAGTGATTGCGATCTCACCCAATCGGGCGTGGCAGAGGCTGTTATCGCTCGCCTAGAGCCCGAAGCGGTGATCAACGCAGCCGCATGGACTTCTGTCGATTTGGCTGAAACCAAGGAGGTTGACGCAAGACGGCTTAACGCAGAGGCCCCGGGAGAAATTGCCCGGGCCTGCGCCATACGGGACATCCCGCTCCTGCACGTTTCCACTGACTACGTTTTTGATGGCAGTGGCGTGAAGCCTTGGAAAGAGGAAGACCCCTGCCTTCCAGTCAATGCCTATGGGCGCACAAAACTGGCTGGTGAGGAGGCCGTGAAGGCTGCTGGTGGACGATACGCAATCCTTCGCACATCTTGGGTGTTCTCCGTACATGGCACAAACTTCGTCAAGAACATGCTGCGGCTGTCTGAAACTCGTAGCCATCTCGACATTGTTTCGGATCAGATTGGCGGCCCCACCCCTGCTGCCAATATCGCAACAACACTCCAGATCATAGCCAGCGCCATGATCGAAGGTCATAGCGGAGGCCTCTATCATTATTCAGGAGCCCCGGAGGTCAGCTGGGCAAGCTTCGCGCAGGAGATTTTTCGTATAGCGGGACGAGCAGTCACGGTCGGAGAAATACCTACTTCTTCCTACACCACACCAGCATCGCGACCGCTCAATTCGCGCCTGAATTGCGCCAAACTTGCAACCGACTTCGGGATTAACCAACCTTCGTGGCAAGACGGGCTGTCGCAGGTCATCAAGGAACTCGAAGCATGACTAGTACTGACCGCAAGGGGATCATTCTCGCAGGAGGGACCGGGTCTCGTCTCCATCCAATCACGATGGGCGTGTCGAAGCAGCTTTTGCCAGTCTATGACAAACCCATGATCTATTATCCGCTCAGCGTTTTGATGCTCACAGGCATCCGCGAGATCTGCATAATCACCACTCCTCAGGATCAAGACCAGTTCGTTCGAACCTTAGGTGACGGCAGTCAATGGGGCCTTCGGCTAACCTACGTTATCCAACCGTCGCCTGACGGCCTCGCTCAAGCTTATATCTTGGCCGAGGAGTTTCTCGCCGGTAATCCCTCAGCAATGGTGCTCGGGGACAACATCTTCTTCGGTCATGGCCTACCCGAGCAGCTGCAAGCCGCCGACAAACGCAAAACGGGTGGCACAGTCTTTGGCTATCGTGTGGCAGACCCGGAACGGTACGGCGTCGTGGATTTCGCATCCGATGGATCAGTGCATCAGATCGTCGAGAAACCAGACAAGGCCCCATCATCTTACGCGGTAACTGGACTATATTTTCTTGATGGGTCTGCCCCACTTCGAGCTCGCATGGTCGCCCCCTCGGCACGTGGGGAGTTAGAGATCGTCACGCTTTTGGAAAGCTATCTGCATGATGGGATGCTCAGCGTGCAGCAGATGGGACGAGGCTATGCTTGGCTCGATACCGGTACTCACGCATCGCTTCTGGATGCAGGGAACTTCGTTCGAACGTTGTCCGAACGACAGGGCCAGCAGGTCGGTTGTCCCGAAGAGATCGCTTGGGAAAAAGGCTGGATTAGTAGCGACCAGCTTCTAGAACGCGCGCAACTTTTTGCGAAGACGAGCTACGGCAGTTATCTGAAGCGCCTCGTCGTCTGAAGCTCATCCTACGCCAAGCCGGTGCCCCACGCCATCTCGCTCCAGCAGGGCGCGCCACCAAGACTCATTCTCGAGATACCAGCGAACGGTACGCTCCAACCCCTCCTCGACCGTGACCGAGGGTCGCCACCCCAGCTCTTCTCGGATACGGGTTGGGTCAATAGCGTAGCGCATATCGTGCCCGGGACGGTCGGCAACAAAGGTGATCTGTTCGGCATAACTATTGGTCTTTGGAAGTAACCGATCAAGAATACCACAGATGGCTCGCACTAATTCGAGGTTTGATAGTTCATTCTCCCCCCCGATATTGTATGATCGCCCAATTTCACCCTTGCGCACGACGAGAAGCAACGCTTCAGCGTGATCCTCCACGTAAAGCCAGTCGCGAACGTTCGAGCCATTACCATAGATCGGAATAGGTTTTCCGTGGAGCGCATTGAGGATCACTACAGGGATAAGTTTCTCGGGGAAATGATAGGGGCCATAGTTATTAGAGCAATTAGTCAGAACTACCGGTAACCTGTAAGTTTCATGCCATGCACGAACCAGATGATCAGAGGATGCCTTAGAAGCCGAATATGGCGATCTCGGGTCGTAAGGGGTGTCCTCGGTGAACTTTCCGGTGGCTCCCAGAGAGCCGAATACCTCATCGGTGGAAACGTGATGGAACCGGAATGTCTCTGGCCTACCTTGAGAGGCCCAGTATTTTCGCGCAGCTTCCAGTAGGTTGAAAGTACCGCAGATGTTTGTTTCAATGAAGTTTTTCGGCCCGTCAATTGATCGGTCGACATGGCTTTCAGCGGCAAGATGCATAACCGTGTCAGGCTTATGCGTTTCAAAAATCCGGTTCAGTGCGTCGCAGTCACGGATGTCGGCATGCTCAAAAACGTAACCCGAACTATCCGAAACCGCGGCCACGTTTTCGAGGCATGCAGCATAGGTCAATGCATCGACATTTACCACCTCGTGACCGTTGGCGATAGCGCGCCGCACCACCGCAGATCCAATGAAACCCGCGCCTCCCGTTACCAGAATTTTCATGTAGCCTCCCACACGAAGGGATTCCCAATATTTGCTAACCGAGGTGCGTTTGCATCCTTCTCTGAAAGCACAGGGGCGGAATCCAGCGGCCAATCAACTCCGATCTCGGGATCGTTCCAAGCTACAGAGCCATCACAATCCGGCGCGTAGAAATCTGAGCACTTATAGACGATTTCTGTATCCGGCTCGAGTGTGACAAAGCCATGAAGAAATCCTTCAGGTATCATTAGCTGACGGCCATTTTCAAAGCTTAACTCTATACCAAACCATTGCCCGTAAGAAGGTGACCCGAGGCGAATATCAACTGCCACGTCATAGAGCGCTCCACGCCCACAACGTACCAACTTGGCCTGAGAGTGCGGCGGACATTGATAGTGCAGGCCTCGCAAGGTGCCTGCCGCCGCCGACAATGAGTGGTTGTCCTGCACGAAATCGTAGTGCAGTCCGGCCTCTGCCATACGCTGCTTATTCCAACTTTCGCAGAAAAATCCTCGGTCGTCGCCGAACCGGCGCGGCATCAACACCAACAAACCGTCCAACGTCGTCTTTTCAATCTCCATGGGTCGCCCGCTCCTATTTTCTCCCCAACCTTGCCAGAACAGAACCGAAGATACGTCCAAATTTGAGAATCTAGCCTGTTGACTTCCACCCGGAGCTTCCCCGGATTTTCCTCGAGAACTGACCCAGCTTTAACTTATGCGGATCAGTTCAGGGCTGGGTCAAGACATGCGGAGCTTCCTTTCTTTTCCGGATACGGCCTCGGTTCTGACCTTGAAGCGAAAGCTGTCGTTTCCGGTTTTCAGGATGTGCCAGCGGTGAGTAAGGTGGTCAAGGAGCGCGGTAGTCATGATCTGCCCTACTAAAGTGGTCTGCCAACTGGGGTAGATTTGTCCCGCAGATGGAAGACCTGAGAGACGGCAAGAGAGCGTGAGAAATCCGAAGACATCGCGACGAAGCTGCGCCAGGTGGAGGTGCTGCAAGCGCAGGATGTGAAGATCGCAGATGCGGTGCGCCAGTTCTGCGTGACCCAGCAGATCTGCTACCGCTGGCGACGGGAATACGGTGAGATGAACCGGAATTAACTGAAACGGCTGAAAGAGCTCGAGCCGGAGAACGCCCGTCTGAGGCGGGCGGTGTCGGACCTGACGCTGGACAAGTCGATCCTCTCTAAGGCCGCACGAGGAAACTACTGAGCCCCTCGCGCCGCCGGCGCCGCATCGATCACGTCCGTGAAGTCGTCGATGTGTCAAAGCTCCGGGCGTGCCAGGGCTAGGTCAGCACCGCTCGACTCAGCGCACCGTGCCGACGGGTCGGGCAGATGGAACGCGACTGACTGCCGACATCATCGAACTAGCGCGCCAGTATGGCCGCTACGGCTACCGTCAGGTCGCCGGCCTGATTAACGACAGCGGCTGACAGGTGAACGTCAAGCGGGTCGAGCTGATCTGGCGGCGAGATAAGCTCAAGGTGCCGCAAAAGCAGAGGAACCGAAGCCGTCTCTGCAACGCGCGAAGCTTGTCTGCGCGGTAATAGCGCGAGTCTTAGAAAGCGCGCAAAACGCATCCGCACTCCCGCGCGCATCATCCCGCACGATTTGAAGAGGAGCGCGCTCAGTGAGTGATTTTGCAAGCGCACAGCTCGATTTCGGGACGTTGCGAGGGATCAATCGCGCGACGCTTCCCGCATTCCCGCTGATGGAGCGCATGACCGTCGAGCGCGGCACCGCCGAGGACTGGGAGCTGCTGCACCATCTGCACTACAAGACCGAAGGCAACGCGGTCGGCACGAAATACTGGCGCCTGGCGCTGGAGGGCGAGACCATCGGCGTCCTGGTCCTGGCGCAGCCGACACCGCTGCTGAAGGAACGCCACAAGGCGATGGAGTGGTACAAGCCCGGCGGCGACACGCACCTGTCGAACGTCTTCCGCTACAAGATGGTCAACGAGGACTTCACCGTGGTCTCCCGGCTGGTGCTCGACACGGTCTTTCGCGGCGTAGGCGTCTCGTACCGCTTCCAGAACCTCGCCGCCCGGCTCTCGGGCAAGAAGTACGTCGAGATCCAGTCGGCGATGTCGAAGTACAACCACTTCGCGCAGCGGGCGGGCTTCCGGTTCGTAAAGCCGATGCGGTCGAACACCTTCGAGCAGGGCGTGCGGTTCTTCCGGCAGCACTTCGATTCACACCCGGCCGACGGCGTCGCGATCATCGAGGAGCTGGACGCGATGCGGCCGCGGCTCCGGGCGATGACCATCGAGGCGATGCGGGAGTTCTACTACGCCAAGAGCCAGCGGGAGAAGACCGGCGCGCGGCAGAAGTTCGGCACCTCCCGCGTCGAGCAGATGGAGCTGTCCGACCTCCTGAAGCAGCTCCAGCAGCTCGTTCTCGGATCGCCGCTCTACGGCATCTACCGAAACCCCGACGCGGGCCTGCAAATCTCGTCGCCAGTGCCCGTCCTTGCTTTCGACGACCAATCTCCCGCGGAGCCCCTGAAATGGCGTCCCTGACCCGATTTACCCGCAAGCAGACCGAGATCATGGAACGCATCAACCGGGGATCTGCCGCCGGGGGCTTCATCGACATCGACGAGCTTCTGGGAGACCTGAGCTACACCTGCTCGAAGCAGTCGCTCCAATGTTCGCTCAGGAAGCTCCGGGACCGGGGACTGATCGAGGACGACTACATCCGCCGGCGCGGAGCGCGGCGGCGGGTGATGTCGCTGACCAAGCTGGGCCGCAGCTTCTTCGATCCGCGGACCGGAGCCTTCGACGTCGTCGTCGAAGGCATCGACGAGGACTGAAGCGGCACACGATTCGCCTCCCGCGTCCCTGAAACCCGAAACGGAACCATGACCCCTCCCGCGGCAGCAGCTTCGGGAGGGGTTTGTAATTTTGGCCGCTGAGTGGCTTCCTCTATGCTTCAGCGGGGCATGTACCCCGAGGGGGCGTCCCGCGCTCCAGGAAGGATATTTTCAGGGTCTGCGTCGATTCTGGAGCTGGGTCGGGGATGGGATCACTGGAAGCTGACACGGGAAGAGGGGCCGCAGCCTTGAGTATCAGCCGAAGCTGAGGAAAAGGAGGTTCCGCCTATGTTGAGCCTATGTTTTTGAACCAAATTTGGCATAAACAGCTCCGATTTCCCGTAAGCCATTGAAAATAGGGAATAATCTCCCTCCCGCAGCGTACAACTATAGGGAGATATAGGCTCTAATTTATTCGTGTTATAAGTTAAGTATTTGAAAATAAAGGAAAATCCTCGTATTTTTAACTGTATCAGAGTATAAGTGTAATATTATTAGATATATATACGTAGTATATATAGATTAATACTACCCGCGCGCGGACGCACCCGCGCGCACACGCATACGCGTGCGTCAGATTCTCGGGGCTGTCAAGATCGGCGCGCGCACTGAATTGAGCCGGCATCCCTGCTCTCTGCCGATGCATTGATCGCGAAGCGGCGCGTTCCGCGAGGACGGCCAATGGACAGTTCCGGATGCCACGTAGACCAGCCGGAACGCACCTTCGCTATCCACTGCGCCCGACAGATCCAGATCACGCTTTAACGCGAAATTTGCAGACTTGTCTCGCCGCGCCTAACGCAACCCGTTCTTCGCGATGAAGGTCGAAAGCTGCGCCACTGCCGCCGAACGGGCGGCGGCGATCGCCGCCGGGCCCTCGCCGGGCAGCACTGCCTCGATCTCGAACCGCTTGGCGCGGTCGGGGCCGGCCTCTTCCGGCGCGACATAGACCATCCCGGCGATGCGGAAGGTGCCGCGGGCGGTGGCGTAGAAGTCCTGCAGCCGCACATCCACCTTTACGTCCGGGTAGTCGCGGAACGGCCAGGGTTCGGCCGCCACCAGCCGCCCGGTGATCGCGTCGAGGACGCGGGCTATCTGCAGCGTCACGGCGCGCGACGGCTCGTCGGTCCAGAGCGGTCCGAGCGGCACGATGGCGCCGTCCTTGTCCTGCACGTGGATCTCCTCGCCCTGCGCGTAGACCGGGAGGGTGACGGTGGCCACCTCGATCCGGGCATAGCGGGAGGACACCTTCTCCACCGGGGCAGCGGGCGCGGCGTCGAAGCGCGGTTCGGTCCCGCCACAGGCCGCGAGGGCCAGCGCGAGGACGGTCACGAGGGGCAGCTTTGTCATGGCGTCATCGTCCGGTGATCAGGGAATTGGGATTGCGCGCGATCTGCTTGGCCAGCCGGTCGATCGACGAGGCGGCCTCCTCGATCTGGCGCAGGGCGGAAGACATCTCGCGGCCGAAGTCGGAGCCGCGCCCGTAGTCGGAGATCGTCACCCCGGCCTGGTTGGCGACGACGGTCAGCCGGTCGGCCAGCGCCGGCAGCGAGCGGCTGGCGTCCGAGATCGCCTCGGCAGCGCGGCGGGCAGCGGCCAGTGTGGCGTTGGCGTTGGTCACCACCCCGCCCTGCCGCAGCTCCTCGAGCGCGAGGCGCAGTTCGGCCAGCGTGCCGTTCACCTGCGCGGGCAGTTCGCGGGTACTGGGCTGGTCGACCAGCGCGTCGACGCTCTCCAGAAGCGCGCGGGCCTGCTCGGCCAGTTCGTCGAGCGAGAGCTCCTCGGCGTCCGAGAGCACCGCACTGGCCTGGTCGGCGATGCCCGGCAGCTTGTCGGCGGTGGTCCCGAGGTTGTCGATCAGCTCCGAGACGGAGGCGAGGATACGCTCCTGCTGGGCCTCCTCCAGAAGCGCGTTGAGCTTGTCGGAGGCGTCGGTCAGCCCGGAGGCCAGTTCGCCCACCTGCGCAGGCAGCGCGGCGAATTCCTCGGCCGTCACCACCTGCCGCAGCCCGTCGAGCGTGGCGCGCACATCGGCGGGCAGCGCCTTCAGGTCCGGGTCGGCCAGGATCGCGTCGGCGTCGTCCAGCAGCGTCGTCACCCGGGCCGAGATGTCCTCGAGCGGCAGGTTCTCGGCCTTCGACAGCACCGCGCCCGCCTGGTCGGCCAGCGCCGGCAGGGTCTCGGCCGTGGCGTCCAGTGAGGCGATGAGTTCGGAGACAGCCGCCACGACCGCCTGGTCCTGCACGTCGCCCAAGAGCGCGTTCAGCTTGTCGGAGGCATCGGTCAGCCCGCCCGCCAGCTCGCCCACCTGCGCGGGCAGCGCGGCGATCTCCTCGCTGGTGGCGAAGGCACGTACCGCTTCCAGCGTCGCCAGCACCGATTCCGGCACCTGCTGCACCTCTTCCGAGCCCACGACGCCGCGCAGGTCGCCCATCAGGCCGATGGCCTCCTGCATGACCTCCTCGACCGGCAGCGCGTCGACCCGGGCCAGCAGGCCCTGCGCCGTCGCCGCGATGTTGGCCACGTCCGAGGGCGCGGTGGGCAGCAGCGGATAGGGCGTTGCGTCGCGGTCGAGCTCCGCCGGGGCGACCTCGGCCAGGTCGACAAGGTCGATCTTCAGCCCGCCGGTCAGCAGCGAGGCGTTGGTCAGGCGGCCGCGCAGCCCCTCCTGCACGCGGGTTTCGAGGTAGTCGAGGAAGCCCTCCTCGCTCACCCCTTCCTCGAGCCCGATGCGGCCCGGGTTGATCCGGATGGTGGTGGCCAGCCGCACCTGCGGGTCGCCGAAGCGTTCCGCGTCCACGAGGCCGGAGATCGACTCCACCTCGCCGATGCGCAGCCCGCCCAGCGTCACCGGCGCGCCCGCGCTGAGGCCTGCGAGGTTCTCCTCGAAGATCATCATCATGGTGATCGAGCCGCCCTCGCCCTCGAGGAAGAAGTCCTCGCGGGCGGTCTCCTCGTCGGGATGCAGGGTGAAGGTCACCCCGTCCCGCAGCGGCGTGCCGCCGGAGGCCAGCGTCTCGAAGGTGACGCCGCCGGAGATCAGCGAGGCCAGCGACGAGAAGTCGAGGCTGGCGCCCTGCGCGTTGATCGAGAAGCTGAAGCCGGAGATGTCCCAGAACCGGGTCGAGGAGGTCACGAGCCGGGTGTAGGGTTCCAGCACCACCGCCTGCGCGGTCACGGTCAGCCCGTCGTCGGAGACCTCGGTGCGGCCCATCCGGCCGACCTGCACGCCGCGGTAGAGGATCGGGGTGTTGTCGGTCGGCAGCCCGTTCTCGGAGCGGAGGGTGAAGGTCACGCCTTCCTCGCCAAGCGCGAGCATCGGCGCGTCGTTGACACCGACGAAGCGGTCCTCGGGGGTGCCCGGCTCGCCGTCCCACGCGCCGGCGATGTAGACGCCCGACAGCACGGTATCGAGGCCGGTGACCCCCTGCGCGGTCACCTCCGGGCGGACGATCCAGAAGCTGGAGTCGGTGTCGACGTATGGCGCGATGGTCTTGTCCAGACGGATCTCCGTGACCACGCGGTCCAGTTCGGCGGAGAAGTGCACGCCTTCCACCACGCCCACGGCGATGTCGCGGTAGCGCAGCTCGGTCTCGTGCGGGCTGACGCCGGCGGCCTGGTCGAAGGCGACCTCGATCAGCGGGCCGCGGTCGTTCCAGTTCTGCCAGGCCACGCCGAGCGCGGCGAGGATGGCGATCACCGGGATCAGCCAGATCAGCGACAGGCTGGTGGGGCGGCGGGACGGCTTCGAAAGCGGCACGTCGCGGGTCTGGGAGGACTGATCGGTCATTCGGATCCGTGGCTCGGGGGCAGCGTGGCGGCCGTCTGGCCGTGCGGGACGTGGGTATCCCAGATCAGGCGCGTGTCGAACGACCTGGCAGACAGCATGGTGAATATGACGGAGAGCGCAAAGGTCAATGCCGCCGGACCGGGATGAATCGACGCCACGACGGACAGTTGCACCAATGCACTGAGGATCGCGACCACGAAGACGTCGATCATCGACCAGCGGCCGATGAACTCGACGATCTCGTAGAGGTGCATCTTGCCGTGCGCGCCCTGCACCGCGCCGCGCTGCACCGACAGCGCGAGATAGGCGATGGCAATGAACTTGGCGACCGGGATGACGACCGAGGCGATCAGCACGATGGCGGCGATGGCGATCTCGCCGTGGCGGGCGATCTCGACCGCGCCGCCGACGATGGTGTTGGACTCGGTGCTGACGAGGGTCGAGGTCACAAGCATCGGGTAAAGGTTGGCCGGGATGTAGCACAGCAGGCCGGTGACCCAGAACGCCCAGACCATCTGCAGACTGCCCTCATGGCGCGACTGCAGGCGGTGACCGCAGCGGCCGCACTCCGGTGTGCCGGCAGGCCAGACGCGGGCGCAGGCGGTACAGGTGACCAGCCCCATCTCGCGGGCGGTGCTCATCGCGCGCCTGCGCGTCCGCCGCGTCCGTCCTGTCCGGACGGTGTGCCTTCGCGGTCCTGCATGGCTGATCTCATCCCCAAATGGCTGGCCCAGGTTGCGGAGCCGGGTGACCGGCCCGGCCCCCGGACCCGGTGCCGTCCCGCCCCGTCTTTCGCGCCCGGTCTGTCCGTCCCGTTTCCCCGGGCATGCCGCAGCGTCCCGGGCAACACAGGATAGTCCGGCACCGGGGCATCGGCAATACGCGCCCCCCCCCCGCGGCGGGGGCAAAGCACCCGCGAAGGCCACTCAGACCGGTTCGCGGGCAGATGCCGCTGCGTCACCCTCGGCCTCGTCGATGGCCTGCCAGATCGACCAACTGCACATGAACCGGTCCGAGACCACCACGATTACCGAGAGCGCGACGAACATCCAGAACGCCGGGCCGAATTCCAGCCGGGCGAGGTCGGAGACCTTCACCAGCGCCACCGCGCAGCCGATGGAGAAGACCTCCGTCATCGACCAGGGCTTCAGCTCCTGGGCGGCGCGGAAGGCGACGCGGGCGTGGCGCGCGGGCCTGAGGCCCATCTCGAGCGGGGCGATGACGTAGATCAGCAGCCCCACGCGCAGCGCCGGAAGCGCCACGATCAGCATCACCGTCGCCACTGAGACCAGTACCAGCACGCCGGAGCGGAAGCTGGTGGCCACGTCCAGCAGCGACACCCGGTTCCCCAGCCCTGCGGCGTTGATCGACAGGAATGGGTGGAAGGCGGCGGCCAGCACCAGGATCAGCACCGCCAGCGACAGAGCGAGGATCGGGATCCCGGCGTTCTCGCGGCTGGAGATCAGCACCGTGCCGCAGCGGTCGCAGACGGCGCGCCGCCCGGCGGGCGGGGTCCGCGCCACGTAGACCTCGTCGCAGTTCGGGCAGCCGATCAGCGCGGCCGGGTTCGTCCCGTCCAGCCCCTTCCCGGCATCCGTGCGATCCGTCTGAGCCGTCATTCCCGGTCCCTTCCAAGGCGGGCGCCCGCTGCTTCGGGCCCCCTTCCCTGCATCCTAGTGCGGCCGCGCGGCACGGGCAACGCGGCCAGGGGGGTGTTAGATATGTGTTATATATAGTGTTACGCCCCTTCCGGACGCCGTTTTCCCCGGGGATTTCAGCGACTTGCCGGGACCCCCCGTGTGTAAAGTGGTGATTCTGCGTGTGCAGAGTGGTGATTCACCGTGTGCAAAGTGGTGATTCCCGAATCGGGGTTGATTTCCACCATGAAAACAGAGGCCTAAACGCCTGCCACGATTCGGGTTCGCGGGCCGAAGCGTGGGTAAAGTGTCGTGGCACCGTGTGCGAAGTGTCGTTTTGGGGTTGGCGTGTGTAAAGTGTCGTTTTATCCTGCACCGTGTGTAAAGTGTCGTTCGGGCTGCCCGCCTGACGGGGCGCGCAGGACAAGGAGACCCGCCATGGCCGACCATTCCCCTCTGCTGCCCGACCGGCACCCGCAGGGTGACTTCTTCGTTTGCGACATCCTCGATGCAGCGCCGAAGGGTGACGTGGGCTCGATGGAGCATCCGATCTTCTCGCTGTCGACGAAACCCGACACCCGCCCCCGGCGCTACGAGCACAACAACATTACCATCGAGATCAAGCCCTCGACCGACGGGTTGGCCACGGTGCACGACCGGGACGTGCTGATTTACTGCATCTCCTCGCTCATCAAGGGGATGAACGAGGGCAAGGAGCCCCAGCAGGTGATCCACTTCCAGGCTGCCGACCTGCTGAAGGCCACCAACCGGATGACCACAGGCCGCGGCTACGCGCTGCTGAAGGCGGCGATGGAGCGGCTGGCGGGCACGCGGATCTCGACCAATATCACCACCGGCGGGCAGGAGATATTCGAGACCTTCGGCCTGATCGAACGCGCCCGCATCGTCCGCGAGACCCGCGACGGCCGGATGCAGGAGGTGGAGGTCAAGCTCAGCGACTGGGTGTTCAATGCAATTCGCGCCCAGGAGGTTCTAACCTTGAGTCGTGAGTACTTTCGGTTGCGCAAACCGCTGGAGCGCCGGGTCTACGAACTGGCCCGCAAGCACTGTGGCCGGCAGAAGGAATGGCGGGTCTCCATGGAGGTCCTGCAGAAGAAGTGCGGCTCCGGCTCGACCCTGCGCGAATTCCGCCGCCTGATGGCGGCGATCGCCAAAGAAGACGCCGAATACAACCACATGCCCGATTACCGCATCCGCATTGACGAGCAGCGCGACCACCTCGTGGCGACCTCGCGCGGGACGGTGGGGCCGGAAGGCGGCGGCGAGGTCAACATCCCTCCACTCGACCCGGAGGTCTACGACATGGCTCGCTCCGCTGCCCCTGGCTGGGATGTGCGCATGATCGAGGCGGAGTGGCGCGATTGGGCGAGCGAGGTGCCGAGAAACCCGGAAATGGCCTTCCTCGGCTTCTGCAAGAAGTGGTTCGAACGGCGTGGAAGACCTTAGAGCATTAAAATTCGAATTGAATCAGGAGTTAGAGCTTCACGATATGCAGATGTGACGCGCTAGGTCCGGCATGTACAATATGATCGTCGGCTGCTCGTTGAGAGATGACGTGTCCTTCGACTTTGTTGGTGTCTTTAAGAAACTCGTCCTGTGCTTGAAGCACTGCGGCTGCCAAGTTAGGCAATCCGTTGGCAACGGCATACATTGATAGGTCCATAAGGACTTCATTTACCCAAGTATGTCCCATCGGTTCTCTCCAAAGTCTAATGGCGTTCAACGTTTGGAAAATGCACTGAATATGGTTAAAGGTTTTTAAACGGAGCGTACTTTGGTACGCTGTCGGCGAATGCCGTCTGACGGGGATTTGGGAGTGATGCTAAGTCCGACCTTGTGGTCGACCTAAAGCTCAAACCAGAGATCGAGAGTAAGCGCCCGATGAGCACCGCCTGATCGGCGACGGCCTAATGGGTTAAGGCACGGTCATAACTACGTCGTTAGCGACGTGTCTTAGCGGAGGCTGCATGAGAGGCGAGATCCTTGGCGTCGAGCGGCGGCGGCCCTGAGCGATGTCCAGAAGTAGCCCATCGTGGCCTCTGTGGGTGTAAACCGCGCGACGGTCGCCCAAGTCGCTCAGCGTTACGAGGTCACCCGGTCGCAAATTTACATCTGGCGGCTAGAGCTTAAGCACAAGGGGCTCCTGAGCTTGCCGCTGGTGCAGGCAGCGCCGTCACAGAGTGGCGGTGAGCGGTGAGGGCCTGACCGTGAGCGGCTGCGCCGCTTGGCTCAACCGCCCGACATCCGGTATCGAGACTGAGCGGACGCTTTGCTGCGTCGGGGGGAGGGGTTGTTCCTGCCCTCGAGAGTGGACACCCCGAAGACGCGCGAGGGGCTGACGGCGCAGATCGCCGACTACCGGGCCGCATGCCCAAGCTGGCCGGCGCCGTAGACCAACGTCAGTAAACGCGTGCAGATCGCAAGCACCGTGACGGGCAGACGAGACTGCTCATTGCGCCGCATAGCTATTCGCCAGCGCAGCAAAATGGCGCAAAATTGTTACGCGGTGCTTCTAAACCGCCCTTGCAAACCTTGATGATTATCCCTGCGTAAAGCAGGTTGGCCCCGTCTCAGTAAACCAGTTTATGAGGTAAAGAATGAAAGTTTTGAGGATCTTCTCGTGCCGCGCGTGCGAACATTCATTGCGCTTTGGATCGACTCGATGCGGCCGATGCTATGCGCCCACCCCGTTCTATAATCACTCTTGGCTACACTACGTGCTCGTCGCCATGGGCATTCTGATTCTTGGGCTAGCCGCGATCGGGTTGATGTTGCAAAGGCGTTGACTTCTGCTTGTGGAGCAGCTCTCTGAAAACCGTTTTTGCCTCCTCAGGTAGGCCAACACAAAAGTTCAGTGCGTCTCCGAACGACAAATCCCTGCCCGGTTTGACAACCGGGCGGGGCTTTTCGTGTTTCGGGTGCAGGTTTGGATCTCCAGACAAATTTGTCGGAGTTACAGCGTAAAGCTGCAGTGGCTTGTTGAGACGCTCAGGTGCTCTGTTGCATCTTGGGCAGGCGCTTCACAACACCAGCGGTAGCATGTGAGCGATAAGGAGCACCCAGCCGAGAACGAAGACAAACGCGTCAACAAACCGGACAACGACGGAGAAGGGGCGGCGGTTTCTGTTGGCATGGCTCATGGTCCCAGCCTGTGACGACTAGGTTAACGTTAGGTTAATTTTTGGGTGTGAGGTGGTTCTGTCGGCATGCTACGTTCCCGCAAACTTTTCCTGACGTTTTTTTCCACTCGACTGACCTCCACCGCAATGAGCGTAAAAGATCAGAGATCGCTAGTTCACCGTGTTTTCCACGATCTATGCCGTTGCGCTGAGGAGCGTTAGACGAGCGCGCCACTAATACCTTTTACTCCTCCTGCTCCTCTCCTGCTCTTCTTCTCCTCCTCCTCTTCTTCTTCCCTTCTCTTCCCCCTCCCGGACACGGCCTTCACTATAGCTTTCAGGATTCGCAGAACTTCCGGCCCGTCTCCTTCATCTTACGGGCGATCCTTTCATTCAGCTTATCGTAAGCGATCATCCTTCCCCGAGGGCCAAGCGGGGACATGCGATCATCCGTCAGAGATTTCGCGCGTTGATGCAGATTCAGACCGAAGGCGCCGGTTCTTCTGAAAATCGCAAGTTCAGTTGAGCAGACACTTCCGCTGTCATCGACAGCGAAGGTCGGAAGGACGAAGTTGAACAGTATGGTTCGAAGCGCTTCCCACTTGAATCTTCCGATGCTGGAGATCGTGTCCAGACCCAGAGCCTGCGGAACGGTCTCTGATCCTGACATCCCGTCCAGGGTGACCTCAATGCGAGAGCAGCACTCTTCCGGAGAAAGCGCTACATACGTTTTTTCTGCGTCGTTCTTCATGCGATCCTTGATCTTGTCGTAGATCTTGTACCGCATCTCGCGCTCTACGGCGCCGACATAGACGGTGGAATCGATCGGCATCTGAAAATGGCTTTCAAGGCATAAAGCCGTATTCAAGCTCGAGAACAGAACTTTCGGCGCGAGCTTCCCCTGATCGCTTCCGAGGCGAAGTAGGAGCGATGTCTCATTGTAGCATCTCAAAAGATCTCTTGTCGTGGCGAAATCGCCGGTCGTGAACAAGGCCTCCAGCATGAAGTGCTTGCGCAAGAGATCCGTCATCTGAACTCGCCGCAAGACGAGTTCAGCTTCATCCTGCACCTTGCTGACTCTAGGAAAGGCGTCTAGCGCCAGTTCGAAACCCAGAAAACGATGTTCAGGGATCGCGCCACGAGTTCCTTCCAGTCCATACCTCTCTACGAGCAGGGCGAGCACGGCTGCTACTCGGCGGTAATTGGGGTCGAAGATCTGCAAGGTGAGCTCTCGGGAAGATACCCCTCCCCCGTCTCCGGCTCTAACGTAAATCCCGCCACTCATCTGCTCGGAGAGAGCGTTCTTGATTGATCTGGCCACGTTCACGGGAAGATGCGGCTGCGGCAGGGTTACACCGACCTTGATCCAGTCAAAATTCGTCTCGAACTTGTAGCGCGAAAAATCGATGCACGGCGTTGCCTTCAGGCGTGCATTGGTTACGGCCTGCCCCGACTTGTGACGTTCCAGGCTATAGTGCAGTCCGCTGTCCGGTTTCAGGATCGCGTATCTGTCGAGATCATGAGTTGCGAAGATGGAGGTCGCAAAGTTGTTCTGCACGGCGCTTCTCGCTCTTGTTGTTATGCGGCAGAGCTATGAACTGGCCGGAACCGTCGCAAGGTTATCAAGAGGAGGCAGCGGAGATCCGGTGCTGGCGTCCGCGTCAAGTGTGGCTATCCAAACGAAAATAATTGCTCCCATCAAAAGTCGTGTTGAGGGATCACTGGTCTCGCTCGGAAGGTCAGGAAGGCAATTGATCGATCACGTCAATGGAAGCGTTCGGCTCCTCGACAGCTGTTGTCTGCTTTCGGGACCAGGCAACCGGCGTCCGTATCAGGAACCTCCTGCAAGCTCCCGGCATGAGCGTTTTGGCCGTATCTACCGCACGCTCCAGAGATGCGGCTGAGGCCCCTGCAAAAAGCGGAGGAGAGGGCATCCTTGGTACATCAGGGTACACAGCCCCTCAAAACAGCTTCATTGCTCTCAGGGGCGATTTTGCACGGGGCAGGATAGCGAGCGGATATACTCCGCTCGCCATAAGGATCCTTTCTATTAAAGGTCAGTGTCACCGGCGTCAGCAAGGTGCCGATCATGCATCATGAGCAACCGCTCCAGCATCTGTCCTTGCGTCCTTCGTTCCGCAGAACAGAGCGCCTTGAAGCGTTCACAAACCTCCATCGGGGCACGAATGTTGACGTTACCTTCGACTGCCGAGTGTCCAGGCAAATCCCGAACTCGCGGCTTGCCTGATCCGAACTCTTCCAGCGACAGTTCAAGCAACTCATAGGCGTTTGCCCCTGTTGCAGCAGCAAAATCGGCAATCCGATCTAGCGGAAGCCGGATCGCGCCAACGCGGAGCATCTTGACGATGTTGGGCCTGGAGTAGTTCATCGCAACGGAAATTTCTTCGTCGCTCTTGCCACTTTGCTGGATCGCCAGGTCGATGAAGTTGGCGGTCATACCTTCAGTCATATCATGTCTTCCCTTGTTTGCAGTGATGACTAGGGAGTTGATACGCGGGCTTGCTCGGCCCGTGTTTTTAGGTTCTGACAGGAAGTCCTAGACGGTTCGCGACATATGTAAGGAACCATTTCGGGTCCGCGCCATAGGTTCGAAGCCGATCCTTGGAGTGAAACGGCTTCCTGATCCGCCTCCCCTACCCTTGCGTCCACGCCGAATGCGGGCCAAGCACTCCTGAAGGAGGCCCGGCTCATGCGCATCTTCATCACCGGCACCGCCGGCTTCATCGGCTACCACCTTGCCCGGCTCTTGCTGGACGAGGGTCACGTGGTGGCGGGCTTCGACGGCATGACGGACTACTACGACGTCACGCTGAAGCAGCGCCGCCACGCCATGCTGATGCAATCCCCCGGCTTCTCCGCGACGGAGGCCATGCTGGAGGACCAGGGCGCGCTGGATGCCGCCATGGACGCCTTCGAACCGGACGTGGTCGTGCATCTCGCAGGCCAGGCCGGGGTGCGGTATTCGCTTGAAAACCCAAGGGCCTACGTCGACGCCAACGTCACCGGCACCTTCAACGTGATGGAGGGCGCGCTACGCCACCGGGTCGGGCACCTGATGATGGCCTCGACCTCCTCGGTCTACGGCGCCAACGCCAATATGCCCTTCGCGGAGACCGACAAGGCCGACACGCCGATGACGATCTACGCCGCCACCAAGAAGGCGACGGAGGCGATGGGCCATGCCTATGCCCACCTGCACGGGCTGCCGACCACCATGTTCCGCTTCTTTACCGTCTACGGGCCCTGGGGGCGGCCGGACATGGCGCTCTTCAAGTTCGTGAAGGCGACGCTGAACGGCGATCCGATCGACGTTTACAACCACGGCGACATGTTCCGCGACTTCACCTATGTCGAGGATCTCGTGCGGGCCATCCGGCTCCTGATGACGGAGGCGGTGCCGGAGCGCCCGGAGGACGGCGTGGTGCCGGAGGGCGACAGCCTCAGCCCCGTGGCCCCCTACCGGGTGGTGAACATCGGCAATTCCCGGTCGGAGCGGCTGACGGATTTCATCGCGGCCATCGAGGACGCGCTGGGGATGACCGCCACGCGCAACATGATGGACATGCAGCCCGGCGACGTGCCCGCCACATGGGCGGATGCGGGGCTGCTGGAGCGGCTGACCGGCTACCGTCCGGAAACTGACATGCGCGAGGGCGTGAAGCGCTTCGTCGACTGGTACCGCGACTATTACCGTACCTGAGGCCGGCTGACGCCGCCCTGCCCCACCGGACGCACTGGACGCCTCGGGCGGCTCGACAGGCCGCTGCCGGCGGCGGTTTGTCGGAACCCCCCACCCCCCTGCCCCGTTGGCCTAGCTGACCAAGGGGGCATTCATGACAGACTTGACGTGTGACGTGGCGGTGATCGGCGCCGGAACGGCGGGGCTTGCGGCAGAGCGCAGCGCCCGCAGGCAGGGCGCGCGGACGCTGCTGATCGATCCGGCCTTCAACGGCACCACCTGCGCGACGGTGGGCTGCATGCCCTCGAAACTGCTGATCGCCGCGGCCCGCGTGGCGCACCGGGCGCGCAACACCGCGCTGTTCGGCGTGCACGCGGGCGAGGTCCGGGTCGACGGGCCGGCGGTCATGACGCGGCTGCGCGCCGAACGGGACCGCTTTGCCGCCTCGGTACGCGAGGGGTTCGACGACCTGCCCGACGGCACGCGGGTGAAGGCGCGGGCACGTTTCACCGGCCCCGCTTCGCTGGAGCTGGACGACGGCCGACGGGTAGAGGCCCGAGCGGTGGTGATCGCCACCGGCTCCTCTCCCATGGTTCCCGAGCCGTATCAGGCTCTTGGCGAGGTGGTGCTGACCAACGAGACGGTCTTCGAACTGCAAGACCTGCCGCGCCGGCTGGCGGTGATCGGCGGCGGGGTGATCGGGCTGGAACTGGCGCAGGCCATGGCCCGACTGGGGGTCACCGTGGCGCTCTTCGACATGGAGGAGCGGCTGGCCGGTGTGCGCGACAACGCGGTGCACGAAGCGCTGAAGGACGCCATGGCAGAAGAGATGGAGCTCTACCTCGGCGTGACGCCCGAACCCCGGGCCGAGGATGGCGGGGTGCGCATCGACTGGGACGGCAAGTCGGCCTGGTTCGAGCGGGTGCTCGTCGCCACCGGGCGACCGCCAAACGTGAAAGGCCTGGTGCTGGAGGCCGCGGGTCTGGAGCTCGACGATCACGGGATGCCGCAAGTAGATGAAAACACGCTGCAATGTGGCGATGCGCCGATCTTCATGGCGGGCGACGTGAACGGGCTCAGGCCGGTGCTGCACGAGGCTTCGGACGAGGGGGCCATCGCCGGGCGCAACGCCGTGGCCTTTCCCGACACGCAGCGCTCGGCGCGCAAGGTGGCCTTTACCGTCACCTACACTGAGCCGCCGCTGGTTTCGGTTGGTGAGGCCCCGGGCGAGATCGACGGCCAGATCACCGGCCACGCCGATTACACCGACCAGGGGCGCGCCAGCGTGGACGGGGAAAACACAGGTCTGGCAAAGCTTTACGCGGACCGCGAGGGGCGAATCCGCGGCGCGGACCTGTTCTGTCCCGGGGCCGATCACCTGGGCCACCTGCTGGCGTGGTCGATGGCCTCCGGCGCCACGGCAGGTGATCTGCTGGACCAGCCTTTCTACCATCCGACGCTGGAGGAAGGGCTGCGCTCCGCCCTGCGCGACATCTGCGAGACCGTACCCCTGTCTCCGCCGGCTGACCGCGACCAGGGCAATCCTCCGGGTGCGTGATGGGGCGGGGCATTCATTAATCGAGGCACGCGAGGCTCTGGATTGCCGTCTTAACGCAGCGCGCGCCGGGAGGAACCCACCGCGCGCCGCAAGATCCGGGTGCATCCCCCCTGCCCCGCCTTAAGGCCCTGTACATTGATGAACGCCGTTTCGCAGCTTGAGATGAGCCTCGACCGGTAATGAGGCTTTCCGACACTTCGTTAACCTTTGACCCGGGTGTAAGGGGCGTGACAAAGCGTTGGAGAGGTTAAAAGGCTGCCCATTCGGGTAAGGTAAGGTACCCTACCGTACCCTATCTCTGGACGCGCTCGAATGCCCGAATTGATTGGCTGCTCGAGCGCCAACCGGCGCCGTCCGCCCACCGCTGTCTCCCAATAGCGCGGGGCAGGGGAGGCGAGCTACCTTGCGGTACCTGTTGGTACCTTTTTGCCAGGTGCGCTGATCACATCGGGATACCAGTGGCTATCAGAAGGTTCCTCACGATACCAAGAGATAAGGTAGGGTAGGTTATGGTAGGCAATGGTACCATGGCGTACCTGAAGGTTCCCCTTGGTAGGGTAGCCTAACCTATGCTAAGATTATACACATGGCCCGGAGAGGCCGCCCGTGGAAACGCGGATACAAAGATCCGCCAAGGCGGGAGAGCAGCAAAATCGGGTTCGCACGTTATGCGGCCCGAAACATGACAGGAAACCACCCATGCCGGTGATTGCATTCGCCAATTCCAAGGGCGGCAGCGGGAAGACGACAAGCGCGCTTCTGCTGGCCCAGGCCCTTGCCGCCCATCGCCCCACCACCCTGATCGACGCCGACCCTCGGCACCCGATCACCACCTGGGCCGAGAAGCCCGGCCGCCCCGACACGCTGAGCGTCGTCACCAACGACAGCGAGAAGACCATCCTCGACGAGATCGAGGAGGCCGCCGCCCGCGATCCCTTCGTCATCATCGACCTCGAGGGCACCGCCTCGCGGCTGATGAGCTATGCGATCTCGCAGTCGGATCTCGTGGTCATCCCGATGAAGGAGCAGCAGCAGGACGCGCTGGCCGCGCTGGACGTGATCCAGGAGATCCACCGCGACATGAAGGCGACGCGGCGCAAGATCCCGTACTCGGTGCTGTTCACCCAGAGCCGGGCGGCGGTGAAGTCGCGCACCGCGCGGCACATCGCGGCGCAGTTCCGCGGCAACGCCCACATCGACTGCTTCGAGACCGAGATCCATGAGCGCGACGCCTTCGCGGCGATGTTCTCGATGGGCGGCACGGTGGCGGGCATGTCGCCGAAGTACGTCAACGGGCTCGACAAGGCGCTGGAGAACATCGAGGCTTTCCGCGCAGAAGTCATCGCACGGCTGCGTGCCATCCGCGAAGCGGCTGAGAAGGGCAGGGCGGCATGACTAGCGGAACAACAGAAGGTACCCGCGAGGCCCTGTCGATGCCTAGCTTTGACGACCTGGACGATTTCGCGCCCCGCGGTGGAAAACGAAAAAGCCAAGAGATAGACGCCAGCCGCAAGGCCGTGGAACATGGTGAACCGAACGATCCGGCAGGGCAGGGGGGCGCGGTAACGGGAACCGTCCCGGACGAAGCACCACGTCGGAAATCCCGTACGTTGGATGCCACAGCCGAGGTGCGTCACGTGCCCTCCGCCGCCGAGACGCGGCGAGCCATCGACGCGGTCTCTCATTTCCCATCTCGTGAAGCGGCTACAGACGGGCAGCTCAACCTGAAGGGGCCGCGCCATGTGCTCGACAGGTTCCGGGCGATGTGCAAGGCGGACCGGCGCGCCTATTACGACATGCTGGAAATCCTCATGGACCAGTTCGAGGGTCGCACACCTTAGGGTTGATTCGCGCGATCACCGACGACGAATCATGCAGGCGCAGAAATAATGCTGCGTCTGCATAAACGGCGCGGCGCGCTTTCCGCGCAAAACGGCAAAAATTTGCCCAAAAACACATCGTTCTCCCTGCGACAACCGCCCAATTCGTTTGCACCACAGTCGATCGCTGTTAAGAGCATGTTAACTTCGTTACGTAGTTCTAAGAAGCTGATCGAGATAAAACGGGTCGAACATTCCGACCGAAGACGAGGATTATTCCGTGCGCGAGTACACAGCGACAAGTGAGAATTTCAGAGTTTCTACGGCGCGTGCCCTCACGCCGCGCAACCTATACAAGATAGTAGGAAAGCGGATCACCGACGTCGCCCTCGCTCTTCTGATCGCGCCCTTGGCGCTGATCGTTGTGGGCGTCGTGGCGGTGATCATGACGGTGTCGGGCGAGGGGGGGCATCTTTTCTTCGGCCACCGCCGCATCGGCAAGAACGGCAGAGTCTTTAAGTGCTGGAAGATCCGCACAATGGTCTTGGACGCGGAAATCAGACTGCGAGAGCACCTCGCCAGCGATCCGGAAGCGGCGGCTGAGTGGGCCAGCGACCATAAACTCACCAACGACCCCAGAATAACGGGTGTCGGACGTTTCTTGCGTCGCACGTCACTCGACGAGTTACCGCAAATTTGGAACGTACTGAAGGGGGACATGAGCTTCGTGGGTCCGCGGCCGATTGTGCGCCTTGAGATGCACAAGTATGGTTCCGACCGTCCGGTCTACACTTCAGTGAAGCCAGGGGTGACGGGTCTTTGGCAGGTTTCGGGACGAAATAATATTTCGTATGCTGAGCGAGTTCAGATGGACGTGGAATATGTAAATAGTATGTCTCTAGCGCGCGACTTGGGGTTGATCTTAAGAACAGTATTAGTTGTGGTCCTGCCGACGGGTAAATAATTGTTTAGAGCTGTGGCACTTTTGCATTATCTCGCCCGCCCCAACTGCTTTAAATTAGCCTATAGCAATGCCTAGTTTTACTAGCGCGGCTATGCGGGTGAAGCGACGAAATTTTCTTAAATCCTCTAAATAGGAAAACTCCAAGGAGTAGTCTTCTCCTCATTGTGAATTTCCAAAGCGAGAGAGCTCATGGAGCGGAGCTGGAGGGGAAGTTGGCCGTCCCCCAGTCCGCAAACACATTGGGAGCTATTCTCTAATTAATTTTTTCATTTTCCCGAGTGAAGCCTTCGCAAAAGATTGATGGCTGATCAGGCTGCGATTCAGAAGCTGGAGACTCGGATCGTGTGCCAAAAATTTGTGACGCGTGGATTATAAAATCAAGTGGCATGACAGCCAAAACTTGAAGGCACAAAATCCTATCAAGACCGAAGACCCAATGGCGTTGCGACGCGGCAGAAAATCTGTAGCCTGTGTAGATTTCTGGCTTGCACTTTTAACCTCTAGAAGAGACATTGCGGCGAGTAGCCGAAGTAAGCTTGGCGCTGGTCAGGAGATTAATGATGAGCAAGCGAAAAACTTTCCACAATGACCTTCTAGAACATATAACCGTATTTAACGCGGCTTTAGATGACCCGAAATTTATGGATGCCGTGGAAGTAGGTGTTGATCTGTGCGTGAGCGCACTGAAAAACGGTAACAAGTTACTGCTCTGTGGAAATGGTGGCTCCGCCGCGGATGCTCAGCACATAGCAACTGAGCTAACTGTTCGCTACATTAAGGATAGGCCTGCAATCGCAGCGATTGCCTTGACTACAGATAGTTCCGCATTGACCGCTGCAGGAAATGACCTTGGCTTTGATCGGATTTTCTCAAGGCAAGTCGAAGCGTTGGGGCGATCAGGGGATGTTTTGATTGGTATTTCAACTTCTGGCCGGTCACAGAACGTAATCTCTGCGGTCGAACAGGCCCGCGCTTTGGGGATTAAAACAATACACTGGGGCGGGGGAGAGGGAGGTGCCTTGGCTTCCCTATGTGACAATTCGATTGTTGTGCCCAGCACTACTACGGCTCGTATTCAAGAACTACATATCACGGTCGGACATATTTTTTGCGACCAAATCGAGAAACGCCTTGGTCATTCGGCTAGTGAGATTTGAGTGTCAAGCATGATAGCCATTCCCGAAAACTTTTCTGAAGTGAAAATTGTCTGCGTGGGCGATGTGATGCTGGATGCGTTTCATTCAGGGGATGTGACCCGCATATCCCCTGAAGCTCCGGTTCCGGTCTTAAAGTTGACCGACACCATAGTGATGCCAGGCGGAGCAGCAAATATGGCTTGTAATATCGCTTCCTTAGGCGCCACGGTCACTCTAGTGGCACCAGTTGGTGACGATGATGCAGGTAGCGACTTGCGGCGACTGTGTGAGGAAGAGTGGGGAGTTCATTTGATCACTGCGGTTGATGCACGCGGCACCATACTCAAATCGAGATACTCTTCGGGTAGTCAACAATTATTAAGAATTGATCGCGAAGATCTTAGCCCTTTGAAAGCAGAAACCCGGCGAGAGTTAACTGAGCTCGCTCTAAGCGCCATTAGTAATGCTGATCTTGTCGTGCTGTCGGACTACGCAAAGGGGGCACTTGATACTGACATTTGCCAGAGAATAATTGGGGCGGCTTGCGCAAGAGACATTCCTGTCATAGTCGACCCAAAAGGACGAAACTTTCAAAAATATAAGGGAGCTACTGTTGTCACTCCCAACGAATTCGAGATTTCTGTTGCGGTAGGGCGCGCACCCGAAAGTGATTCCGATTTGATAGGTCTAGCTTCTGGTTTGGCCGTTGAGAACGTATTCCAAAGTGTAGCGGTCACGCGCGGAAAGAATGGCGTGATGCTGGTGGATCCCGATGGCTTGGTCGAACACGTTCCCTCCTTTGCCAAAGATGTATTTGATGTTTCTGGCGCAGGGGACAGCTTTGTAGCGGGTTTAGCCTGCGCTCTTTGTTCTGGACAAGAATTGATTAACGCAGTGCATTTTGCCAATACCGTTGCGGGTGTTGCAGTCAGTAAGGTTGGCACTGCGGTCGTGTCTATTGAAGAAGTTCGGAGTCTCGCTCTGCTCCGCAGTAGCGAAAATAAAGCGCGTATTACTTCGGACTACAACGAAGCCGCCAAAATAATTTCGAGCTGGAGAAAAATGGGGGACCTGGTCGGGTTTACCAACGGGGTCTTTGATCTCCTTCATCTTGGCCATTTGAAAACTCTAAAAAACGCAAAGCAGCACTGCAAGAGGCTTGTCGTTGCGATAAACTCAGATTCTTCCGTCAAGCGTCTTAAGGGTGAAGGGCGCCCGGTGCAAGAGGACGTAGTACGCGCGGAAGTTCTTGCTAACTTGGAGCAAGTGGACCTGGTAGTAGTTTTTTCAGAGGATACGCCAATTTCCGTAATCGAAGCTTGTCAACCAGACCTTCTCTTAAAAGGGGG
This sequence comes from Sagittula sp. MA-2, assembly GCF_030126985.1. Classification (GTDB taxonomy): domain Bacteria; phylum Pseudomonadota; class Alphaproteobacteria; order Rhodobacterales; family Rhodobacteraceae; genus Sagittula. The sequence goes on from NZ_CP126146.1 coordinate 57,886, forward strand.
AGATTATCGCGTTGAAGATGTGGTTGGGGCAGAAGTTGTTGAGAAACGCGGTGGTCGTGTAATGATTGTCCCCACTCTCCACGGGTACTCCACAACCGCCACCATCGCTCGTATGCAGACTTCAGATGGCTGAACGCGGAAACAAGTACCTACGCGCGGCCGATGCTCTGCTCGGCCCTATATCCTTGCGGACATTGTCGCTAATGCGCCGCTCCGTGCCAGTACCGCGGGAGCCGCGAAATATTGGTCTGCTTTGCTTTGGCGCTCTGGGAGATCTCTTGCTGCTGTCTTCAGTAGCCAAAGCTGTGCGCCGTGAAATGGGCGGTGCGCGGATTGTCCTAATTGGCTCTAGTACCAATAAAAGTTTAGCGCCTTTGCTTGAGGTGGACAACTTTATTTCTCTTCCACTCGCGCGACCACATAAAGCCTTGAAGATACTAAAATCTCTTGAACTCGACCTTATTGTTGATTCCACACAGTGGGCACGACTTCCGGCTTTGCTCTGCGCCTTAAGCGGGGCGGCGAGTATTGGCTTCAAAACTAGAGGCCAGAATAGACATTATTGTTACTCTGCGACTGTAGACCACCGAAATTCAGTTCATGAGGTGGAAAATTTCCGCTCCTTGGTTTCGAGGTTTGTGCCGGAAATAGTTGATCGACCTACAATTAAATTGTCCGAAGATGACCGCGCTCATATTTCTGCGTTGAACCTCAAACGCTATGTAGTATTTCATCCATGGCCTTCGGGGGTTCGAAGCGAATTAAAGCAATGGCCGGCAAAAAATTGGAAAGCATTGGCTGAATATATAAATAAGCTTGGGTTAAGTGTGGCTATTACTGGAGCGCCTTTTGATGCTGCGGCTTCATCGGAATTGATCGAAATCATTGGGCCAAGTGTGCATGTCGAGAGTTTCGCTGGGAGGCTCACTCTTGGCCAAACTGCAGCTTTGCTGGAATCTGCGACCTGTACGGTATCCGTTAATACTGGCGTTATGCACATGGCCGCCACGTTTGATCGTCCACTTGTCTCGCTTCACGGCCCCACCAATCCACTTCGCTGGGGACCGTTATGTGACCAGGCTATAAATTGTGTTCCACCAATGGGCGGTTGTGGGTACCTGAACCTCGGATTTGAGTTTCCTAGAAGCCCACAGGATTGCATGGGGGCGCTAACTGTTGATATGGTAATAAATGCTGTAAAGGATGCATTGGGTGAACGTTAAAGTAGCATACCTTGATCGTGATGGTACGATAAATGTTGATCCGGGTTACCTCTCCGATCCAAGGGACTTTCGTTTTTGTGAAGGGGCAATCGAAGGGCTCCGTTGTCTTCAAATGCTGGGTTTGGATTTGGTTGTTATTACCAATCAATCAGGCGTCTCGCGTGGGTATTTTGAAATTGAGACTCTCGAAGCTATCAATGCTCGAATGTGCGCTTTACTTGCCGAAGAAGGTGTGACACTTGCTGGGATCTATTATTGCCCTCATGGACCGGAAGATGGGTGTGATTGTAGAAAGCCAAAGCCGGGTATGATTATGAAAGCTGAAGAGAGACTTGGCCGAAGGCCTGGGGTGATGATTGGCGATTCTGTATGTGATATTGAAGCGGGGAACGCGCGAGATCTAATGACAATCAGGATCGCAGATTGTGATGCAATCGATGCAAGCGATGGTGGGCCGAATCATATTGTTACGAGTCTCGCCGAGGCTGCAAGCTGGCTGGCGAAAAAGATGAAAGTCGGTCAGTTATTTCAATAAATAGCTCATCGAAAAGCCCATCACGGTGATTGGCTAGAGAATGGCGAAAGGAGAAATGCCATGAAGATTCTGTACGTTTCGACACGTCAATGGAACCCAGGTGATGAGTTCATTATGCGTGGCTGCAGATCGATTATTTCTGCACTTGGTATTGAGGAATCCGTTTGCGGGCTTTTTAACAAAAGTCCACAAACCACGTCCCTTTTTGAGGCTCAGAACATCTGGAAAAGGCCTTACTTTACTTCGCTTTTCTCTGCTGTTGACTTTGCTATAAATATAACTCACTACGACAACTCTTTTAAGAGAAATCATGATATTAATTTTTTTGATACCGTAGTTTTTGCGGGAAGTCCAGAGTGGTATGGGCCGAGACTGAAGCTTCTTTTTAGGAAGCTGCGAGAATTTAAGGGAGCGGTTGTTTTCTTGGGTATCGGGATTCCTCCTCGCCGTAGCTTGAGTTTGTCCAATGACGAGAAAGCCGTTATTGGTAAATCTTTGGTTTTTTGTAGAAACCCGAACTTGGCAAAACAGCTGGAGGAAATGGGTGTTCAAGCGAGGTACCTGCCGTGCCCAGCTTTGTTGTCGTCCCCGTTCGAGCGGGAGGCTCCTGTGTCACTTAAAAAGGTTGGGCTAGGATTTAACACTACAAAATCCCACAGGTATCAGAGAATGTCTGAAGAAAAGTTTAGAGCTCAAAAAGCTATTTTTGATTATATGATTAATAATTATGATTGTGAAATTATCGCGCATTACTCCGATGAATTGGATGAGGCTGCAAATCTGTATGGATCTGAGAAAGTTCGATATGCCTTCGACTCGGTAGAGTATCCCAGTATCTACTCTGCTTACGATTTTGTTATATCTAGCCGTGTACATGGATGTGGCGCGGCGAGCTCTGTAGGCGTCCCGAACGCAGCTATTACTCATGATGCGAGAGGCGACACTGTAAATGGCTTTCTTTCTGAAAGAGTGTCAGGTCTGAACGATGTGGAGAAACTCTTTGATGGTCTTGAAGAAACTTTGCGAGAACGCCATTTAGCACTGAAGGAGCATAAGACGACCACTCTTGACGCATATGTTGGCGCCTTGGCGCACTATCTTCAATAATCTATTAATACTATATCAAGGCGATTGGGAAAATGTTGCCCCGTACAAGCAAGGTCCTTGAATTCGTTATTACGAAGTTCGATGTCGCTTTTACTATGGGGCGTGTTTTCGGATTGCTGCCTGTGATGCTGATGTCTCATGCGATGACTGACCAAGCAGAACTAGCCGCCCAAATTTCATCTTATCAGATAGCGCTGTTTATCTCAACTGTAGTTCTTTACGGGGGGCCACAGGTTTATCTATTTAAGATTGGGATCGAACAGCGCATCTTTGTTTATCATATGGCTATATCGTCCTTGATAGCGGCGGTAATTTTGACGATTTTGGACTGGTTTGGGATGACTGATGGGATTTTTTTGCCTTTCTTGTTTTTAATTTTTTTTCGGTCTTACTATCTATTGTTTGCCAGCTATCTTAAATTTGACGCCATGCGTTCGTTTCTTCTTCTTATGGGCGCCGTTGTAGTTTTGTGCGTATACGCGATTACGCTCGACTATATTATTTCTACAGTTATTGCAGCGCCTCTCGTACTCTGGCAGATTCGTGACTTGAAATATAACAAGCTCGTCTATGGTCTCGCTGCGTTTCGGGGGTACTTTAAGTTACTACTTAGGAACTTTTCCTATTATTACAATTTCCTGCTTCAGCAAACGTATTCACAGATCGTGCTCGCTGTTTATGCCCTCCTTGAATCTGGCATGATGTACCTTCAAGTGGCGCATGCAGTTTATATTTATTCAATATCATTTATATTCCACGGGGTGTTGTTTAGATTGACTTTGGCCAATATGGGCCGGACTCGCGAAGTAGAGAGCACCCGTCGCCATCTATTTGAGAATTTCCGCATTTCCATGTTGGTTGGGCTTGGTGCCGCGGCAATGGTTGTGGCGTTCTTTCGCCCTATCGAACGCGTGCTATTTGGCGAGTCTCTTCTGGATCAAACTACTGCAGCAATGGTTGCGTTGATGATTATCCTTAATTCGTCAAATTTTGGCTGGGCAGCATTGCTGACTAGCCAACGCCGCCCGTATACTCTTGCACTTATTGGTTCGTTGGCGACTGGTTTTGTTGTAGCTGGAATTTTTTTGCAAGAGTTTCTGGCGCTTCGTAATGGCGTATTTTTTGTAATGATTTTAGGCCTAGTAATTCAAGCTGTGGCTCGCGCGGCTCTTGGAAGACGTGTTTTGAAGGACATATCGAAACTACGCTGAATCGTGTTGGATGTCATGAGCCTTCTCCAAGCAAGGCCCTTTCAGCGTATCAGTTTCTTAGGCTCCCATGGTCCAGGCCGAGGGGTTAACTCTAATGCTGGGTCAGTTCTCGGTGACATCCAAAACCCGTATGGGCAAATGATCGAATATATCCGGGTCGGGAAAACTAGTGGCGTCCAACGAGCCGCGAGCTCGCAATTTTGATCTGGTCCCCGATCCGCGCATCACCATACCGGCCCGCGGCATAACTTGGCCGCACTTGAGATGCCTGAAACATCACCGCACTCGGTCACGCGCTCAGAAGTTAGAGAAAGTCCTTGCATCGAAGGGGGCATCCAGACATGGACGCCGATCACCCCTCTACGGGGTCAACTTTGAGCTCTGAATCAAATTTGGTGCATTTCCAGCGTTATGATGCGGCGACCAGACGCGCTTTCAGAAGCTCGATGTTGGCCCTGCCATACATCTGTCGTTTGAGGGTCTTGAGGCAGTTGATCTGTCCCTCTGTTTGACCGTTGGACCAAGGCTCCGTCAGGGCTGCGACCGCCGCAGCTCGATCAGCAGCGAGGCCCCGGGTGAATAAGGCGATCTCGCTGGTCGCTGCTACAACGAGCCACGCCGCCAGGTCGCCCGATGTGCCGTTGCGCACCATGGCTACGAACTGATCGACGAGGAGACGGGTGGCCGCCAAAGCGGGCAGCGCGGCTTCAACTTGCGTAACGAGCACGGCGTCCGCCTTGGACAGATGGTTTCGTGCCGAGGTCATGAGCTGCGCGATCCTGCGCGCGGGGGGGCATTTCCCGTTGCCGGCCAGCATCGCACTCTCGGCACGGCGCTGTCGCGTGGCCCATTCACCAACCACCCGGAGGCTACCGCCGAAGCCCGAGGTGCGAAGCCGGCGCCAGAGCTCTGTGGCATTGCGACACCCGCCGGCCCAATCTTCCTCCAGCCGAGGGAACCAAGGGGTCAGGCTGTTTTGGCGCAACCGGAAGACATCGTCGCGCTCGCCATGCACGATCCGGCGGACGAGGCCGCGGCTCAGCCCTGTCGTCTGCACGATGCGCTTGATCGGAACACCTTCACGGGCCATGCGCTGAACGGTTTCGTTTGTATGCTGTCGGCGCTGGAAACCGTCGTATTGTAGGCGCTCGGCCGCGGTGAGCAGGGCGGGATCGAGCTCCGTCGCCCCCACAGCGCGGCGAATCGTCGGCATGGACCGTCGCACCGCCGCCAGAAACGCCGCGCTGAGGTTCTCGAGGAGGTGCCAGTGATCCACCACCTGAACCGCTTGCGGCAAGGCGCGCGTGACGGCACCACCATAGCCGCCATTGCGGTCGCGGGCGACGACCTCGATCTGGGGCTGGCTCTTCAGCCATGCCTCGACGGTCGCCGGCTCCCTGTCGGGCAGTAGGTCGATGACCTGACGTCGCTCGAGATCGCAGATCAAAGTGCCGTAGCGCAGGCCGCGCCGCCAGGCCCAGTCGTCGATGCCGATCACCCGTGGCGCGCTGACCGGGGGTCTCATCGCAATGCGGACGCTGTGCAGGAAGGTGTCCTTGCTGACTGGCAGAAGCAGCCGTGCGGTCAAGGCCTGAGCCGGCCGCCCACCGAGGGCGAGGCCGAGGTGATGGACCAGGTCTTGCAAGCGCCCAGTCTGCCGCGCGTAGAGCTGAGCAATTGCCTGCGGGAACCGTTCCGCGAAGATACCTGTCCGGCACAGAGTGGAGCGGCGCCGAAAGCGCCGAGCAGACAGAACAAGTCTGACTTACCGCCCATGTGCCGGCAGGTCCGCGAGACGGCGCTGGTTGTGGCTATGAACGCGTTGAGAAATTTCGCCGCATCTTGGGCAGGCAGAAGCTCCACCGGCTGGGCGCACGTGGATCAGCATCCTATCGTCAACCAGCTCGACCCGTTCCGCCTTCCACCCTCCGGGCAGGAACGCCCGTCGATCTATTCCAGGTGCCATGGGAAACCTCCCGCGAAGATTGCCGAAATATAGCGAGGCGAGGCTTTATCTGCACCAAATATGCGTTAGACCCAAAATTGCACGCCTGTTCACACCGTCACGATGGTGATGCCGCCGGTGAATCCGTGCTCTTCCCGGAGCCGCTCATGGATTCGCTTGTCAGTATAGCGCTGCTTCTTTAGCCGGCCTTTGTCGTCCTCCAGGATCTGGTCGATGACGGGAATGAAGGGATCAAGCTTGGGCCGCACCGGTGGCTTCGAGCGCCGATAGCCCGGCGGCACTGAATGCTCCAGGATCTTCGCGACAGTTTTGCGGTCGATCCCGAACACCCACGCCGCTTCACTGCTGCTCATTCCGTCGACATGGCGGCACGCACGCCGGACCTAGTTGTACAGCTCCACAGAATACAATTCCCCGTCCTCAGCTCGTTCGCCTCGGGCTCAAGATGCGGGCTTTTGCTCCGCGACGGTCAGATCACCTCGGCGTTAATGATCTCTGTATCGATCAAGACGTTAGCGCCGTCTACGCTGTATCCGGTGGCGCGAAGCCCTTCAGGCAATAGTCTGGTGTGGAAACGCCCTGTCATGGCGTTTATCTCCTTCAGCAGACACTCCAAATATAGGGGGAAACGCAAAACATCACACAATGTGCGCCAGAGCCAAAGTTGCTGCTTGTCCACAATTGCGCTTCCATCTGAAATTAATGAATTCCAATTCGAGCAAGAAAACACAGAATTATTAAATGGATATGGTTACATATCAGAGAACAGAATGTAAAATATAGTAAGCGCAAAAGTCATTGGTATGCTAGAGAAAATAAGTACTTGGTTCACACGCTCTCCGCCAATATGTGTAAAGGCCGGAACATAAAACGCATAGTACCGCGCATCTTGAAATGCGTGAGTGAGAGAGGTGAAAACAAGAATAGTGAGTATCCAAGATTGAAAGCCAGGAGAATGAGCCCATTCCCACCAATATCTCTTAAAGAAAAGCTTCTTACCAAATGCCAGCCAGAGAACAAAGCTTGTCCCCAAAATTCCTATAGGGTAGTCGATATAGGCGTTGACGCCAACGGTTGCAGAAGCGAAGAATACCAAAAAGCTCTCCAAGACCGAGTAGTTGAGGTTTTGGATGTCTCTTGTATAGCGATACGCTCTTAGCTCAGGAAAGAACCCCTCCAAAACATGAATGTTTGCGTCCGCAATTATTGGAAGAGCTAGGAGGATAAGAAAGACGTAAAGCGGCGGCGGGAACTTTCTAAAAATTCGCACAAGAACCCTAAAAAAAAGAATAATGAACCCATTGTTCTCCCCAAGGTAAACTGAAAAGAATAATATCGCCGCTAGAGCAATCGCCTCTTTTCTCCAGCTCAGATTTAGTGAGATAAGGGCCAATGGGAAGAACATAAATTCAATTTTCAACTTAGTGGCAAGATAAGCGAAAACTGGCAGGCACAAGTATGTAACTAATGAGCGCCTTTCAATAAATCCAGCAGCGAGCAGGATGACAATCTCCAGCAACGTGAAGAGTATCATATATATGCGCAGTTCAATTTGGTTTTCAGGCCCCCAGTACAATTTCTCCCCAGAGGTGAGCTCATTGAACTGGCGCCATCCGCGCTCTGCGTCGATGTAACCTTGAATATGAGGGTCATAAAGGAGCAGATAGAACGAAGCATTAATGATAAATACAGCTAGCGCCAAAACGAGTTGCTGCTTGACAGAATCCTCAGCGATCCAAGCGCGGTTCTTCATGGCTGGGCCAGTCTCCTACCTGCGAGGATCCGCCCAAACTCCGCCGCTGGCCTTTCAATATAGTAATAAAGAGGTGCCGAAAAAGCTATTGATACCGCCAAAACTGCGCAAAAAAGATAGGGGCCTTTGCCCAGAAACGGTTCCAGCTTATAGGTAAACAACAAATGAAACAAATAAATACCATAGGAAAAGTGGCCAAGCGTTCTCAGATGCTTACCCAAGTTAAAGTTGGGGAATTTTGCAACGAAGTAAAAAACAAGCCCTCCCAGAATATAAGACACGGCATATCGGGACGAAGTTTCTCCATATTGAACTTCAAATGAGTATGCCATTAACGTAGTTGGGACCACTACTGCAAGATAGGAGATTGCGAGAGGCATTATCGATCTACCCGCGATCAAATCAACCCTGATCTTAGCGCCCACAAACATTGAGAGCAAGCCAAGTGGTATTGCTGTAGGAAGCTTCACTTGCAGCCCCATTCGAAGCGCTCCCAGAAGCAGGCATAGCAAAGACGTCACAAGTATCAGTGTGGGGAGCTTTTTTATAATCTCTTTTGGCCACATAAAAAGCATGGATGCCACAATGATATATAATAAGAATTCGATTGTGAGCGTCCAATAAACATCAATAACGTTCTCGAGTCCAAGTAATTGCTGTGCCATGGTTGCATTGGCAATCCATGTGTATATTGAGAAATCGTCTCGCCAGTAAATATAGGCCAATAAAAGGGAAATCCAGTAAAGCGGATATAGCCTAAAGAATCTTTTTACAATAAATAGATCAAGCCTTCCATCCTTAGCGGCACTTGGTATCACAAGATACCCCGATATGAAGAAAAAAATGACAACGCCAATCTTTCCCGGGTCAAAAATATATTTGTATATATATCCGGACTTGTCAATCGTATGTGACCAAACTACAAGAATAGCCGCAGCGCCTCGAACTGCTTCAATGAGCGCAAATCGATTGGCGCTTATATTATCATCTCGGATTCCCAGATTCATTTCTCTCTTCGGCCTGCTTAAAGGGTGTTTCTTTGGCGGAGTTCACTTACATGTTTAGCGTCTTTGGCTCATCTAGAATATTTTTTTCTCTTGCTTATTAAATTCTTTCTGCCAAGAATCCTCTTGGGGTACAAGTGTACATTGGCCGCAGCTGTGCTGTTGCTCGGTATACCGATACGAGATAGAGCAATATTTGTTCCAGATTCTGTCCCGTGCTCAGATTAGTATCTGCCGTTTGGGCAAGGGAACGCTTGTCAACCTGCGGATCCGAGTGCGGCGGCTGCTTTGCTCGCAGTAAGATGGTAGCCTCCTTTGAAGCAAGGGGATTGTGTTGGCGCATTTCCGATGTACCCCTTGGCGATCTTGATCCTAATGCATCGTTTCTGATGTGATACACGTTCTTGACAGATTTCCTCTAACCTATCCGGCTGCTCCTCTATTAGACAGTTTTTCATTTTCGTGCGTAGACGTCTTCGTATCGGATGATGTCGTCCTCGCCGAGATAGGATCCAGTCTGAACCTCGATCAGCACCATCGGCACCTTGCCGGGGTTCTCCATCCGGTGTACGGCGCCCAGCGGGATGTAGACCGACTGGTTCTCCGTCACCAGCTTCACCTCCTCGTCCACCGTCACCTTGGCCGTGCCCTGCACGACGATCCAGTGTTCGGAGCGGTGGTGGTGGGACTGCAGCGACAGCGCGGCGCCGGGGTGGACGTGGATGCGCTTCACTTGGAACCGCTCGCCGATCACGAGGCTTTCGAACCAGCCCCAGGGGCGGTGATCTACCGGTAGCTGCGTCGCCTGCTTGGCACCCCGCTCCTTCAGGACCTTCACCGCGGTCTTTACGTTCTGCGCACTCGACATGTCGGCCACCATGACCGCGTCGCGCATCGCCACCGCGACCACGTTCTTCAGACCGATCCCTACCAGTTCCTGGTCGGGGTCCTCGGCGCGCAGCAGGCTGCCTTCGCAGTCGAGCGCCGTGGCATGGGCCGAGACCGCGTTGCCGTCCTCGTCGCGGTCGGATTCCAGCCAGACGGATTCCCAGCCGCCGAGGTCGGTCCAGTGCCCCTCGAAGCGCACCGCCGACAGGTTGCCGGCCTTCTCCATCACCGCGTAGTCGATCGACTGGTCCTCCACCGTGGCCCAGATCGTCGGGTCGATTCGGGTGAAGTCGAGGTCCTCCTTCGCCGCATCCATCGCCTCGGCGACGCGGGCCAGGATGGCGGGGGCATGGGTCTTGAACGCCTCCACCAGCACGGAGGCCTTCGCCAGGAAGACGCCCGCGTTCCACAGGTAGCGGCTGTCGGCAAAGAGCGTCTCGGCGGTGGCGGCATCGGGCTTCTCGACGAAGCGTTCCAGCCGGCAGAGGCCGGGCGCGCTTTCGGCACCGGTCTCGAGCCAGCCATAGCCGGTCTCCGCCCGCGTCGGCACGATGCCGAAGGTCACGATCTGGCCTTCGGCGGCGGCCTTGGCGCCCAGCTTCACCGCGTCGCGGAACATCTCCGGCTGCGGCACCGCGTGGTCGGAGGGCACGAGCAGGATCATCGCCTCCGGATCCTTGCGCAGCGCGAAGAGCGCGGCGGCGGCAGCGGCGGGCGCGGTGTTGCGGCCCTCCGGCTCGATCAGGATGCCCGCGGGCTTCACCCCCAGGGCATCGAGCTGCTCGGTCACGATGAAGCGGAAGGGATCGCCGGTCACAACCAGCGGTGCACCGAATCCCTCGCCGGAAAACCGCCGGGTCGAGGCCTGGAACAGGCTTTCATTCCCGGTGACGTCGGCGAACTGCTTGGGATAGGACTTGCGCGACAGGGGCCACAGACGTGTTCCGGAGCCGCCGCAGAGAAGGACGGGAAAAATCATTTTTCTCACCTCAACGTCTTTTCCAGTAGGGCATAGTCACAGGCGAAGGCGGTTTCCACCTTGCTCCGCATCCCGGCGTCGAAAAAACTGCCGTGCGAGCGTTTTGCATCTGTCATGAGGTCGCAGGGCCACAAATCCATCGCCTGCCCGTCCCGCCGTCCGCTGCCGGAGCCGGTGACGTTGCGGGCCCGCCGCTCCAGCCGGACGCCGCTGCGCTCCTCGATCAGAGCGAGCAGATCGTTGATCCGGTCCAGCCTGTAGAGCTGGTCGTAGGCGATGCCCTCGAGATAGAGCGCCTGCGGCCGCCAGTGCGGGTCGAGCAGGCGCCCCGGCACCGAGGTCACGTGGTCGATGAACTGCCGGAAGGTGATGCCGCGGTCGTAGTCCGGCGCCTCCGGCCCGGCCTGTCCTCTCGCCTGTCCTTTGGCCTGCGCCCGTACCGCCTCCACCACCGCGCGGGTGTGGAAGATGTTCGCGGGCACGGTGCGGCCGATCACGAACTTTTCCATGTAGGCCGACAGCAGCCGCCGTTCCGGATCGCGCAGCACCGCCACCTTCAGGACATCCGGGTCGCGGATCATCGCCTCCGCCTCTGCCTGCGGGTAGTCGGACAGCTGCGCCCCGGTGCGCACCCGGTCGGTCAGGGTGTGGATGTCGCGCGCCATCCAGTCGGCATGCGGCAGCCCGGCGCTGCGCACCATCTCGGACTTCAGCAGGGTGCAGGCGTTCTTGCCGATCGGACAATAGAGCATACGGGCCGGAACAGAGACGAAGACCTGCGCCAGCGGCCAGCCCAAAGGGGTCTTCCGGGCGCGCGGTCCTTGGCGGAACTCCTCGGAGGCGAAGAGCATCCGGTAAAGCCGGTGCAGCGAGGTGAAGGGCGGCGCGGTGCGCGGGTTGGGCGGCCGGCCGAGGATCACCTCGTAGGCGGCGACGGCATCGGGCGGCAGGGGGGCAGGGGGCAGGGAAGCGGCGGGCGCCTCCGCCGCGTCCTCCTCCGGAAAGCCGGTCGCGGCGGTCATGCGGCATCCTGGGCGGCGGCGGTGCAGAGCGCCGGGTTCGACCACATCTGCACGCCGTCGATGGCCACCACAGGGCGCCCGCCCCGGAGCGGCGCGATGGCCGGGCGGTCGATCTCCATCCGCCAGCCACGGCCGAGGAAATGCGCCTCCAGCGCGCCCTCGATGGTGCGGCTGTGGGTGCCGATCAGCACCCGCCGCACCTGCCGGTCGAGCGCATCGGCATTGCCCGCGACAAAGGCGGTCTCCGCCCCCTGGATGTCGATGTGCAGAAGGTCGATGCGGCGGCCGCCCGCCAGCTCCTCCAGCGGGTAGCAGTCGAGCACCTGCACCTTCGGATCGGCCTCGGCCCGGGCCAGCGTCGCGGCGTCGGGGTCGAAGACCGCCGCCCCGCCCCAGCCCGCCGCCCCGGCGCCGGGAAAGATCGCCTTGCCGGGCCGCGCGGCGGCGATGCCGTGCACCAGCCGCCAGTCCTCGGGCCGGAAACCGTTGAGCGCCAGCGCCGCCTCCGCCTGCACGAGGTGACCGGCGTCGCCCTCCACCCCGACCAGCGTGAGCTCCAGCCCGCGGCGGCGCGCCGCAAGCCCGGTGTTCATCAGCCAGCAGCCCCAGCCGCAGCCCAGTTCGACCACGGTGAACCGGCCCTCCGCCGCCTCGACCGCGCGCAGGGCGGCGGCCCATTCGGCGATGTCGGCGTGCCAGTTGCCGGGGTCGGGCAGCCCCTCGACGGTGCCCGCGAGCGGTTCGAGCACCGCCGGGCAGACCGCGACCGGCACCTTCAGCCCGAGGAAGTTGGTCACCGTCCCGGGCGCGGGGGAGGGCCGTTCGGCGGGCGCGTGGCGGCGGAGCACCGCGATGGCGTCGAATTCCGACTGGTAGTGAAAGAGCGCCTCGTGCTGGGCATGGCCTGGGGCGGGCATCAGTCTCTCCTTTGCGGGCAGGGGCAGGCGGGAAACGGACCGGCGCGGCGCATCACTCCGCCACCCTGCACCGGGCACCGCCATCCAGCTCCGCCAGTATCTCGCGCATGCGGGCGGCGTAACGGTGGCCAATCGCGGCTTCCGAGAAGTCCTGCTGCACCCGCGCGCGCGCGGCGCGGGCGCGGCGGGCCAACTCACGGGGATCATCCCGCATGGCGCGCATCTGGCGTGCGGCATGAGCGACGTCGGGTTCGGCCCATTTCTGGCCAGGCACCACGAAGATGTAGTCGTCCTGCGTCAGCTCCACCAATTGGTAGTCCACCAGCCAGCAGGTCTGCTCGTCGCAGAAATCCATGTTGCCGGAATAGCCCGTCGCCAGCACCGGCACCCCGAGGTTCATCGCCTCGATCATGCCGAAACCCCAGCCCTCCGAGCGGTGCAGCGAGATATAGGCGTCGGCGCCCTTCTTGAACTTCAGCAGGTCCTCGTAGCGCAGCGTCTCGTCGATCAGCGAGATCCGCGGATCGGCGGCCAACACCGCGTCCACCTGCTCCCAGATGGCCATCTGCACCGGGCAGGTGACCTTTGCCCGGTTCTGCGTCTTGATGACCAGCCGGACACCATTATTGCCTACCGCTTCGCTACTTGAAGCGAGGGCGCCCCCGGGCGGGAAGGCCTCCGCGAAAGCCTGCAGTACCCCCAGCGGGTTCTTGCGCTGCACGAAGGAGAAGCTGTCGAAGGTCACAGCAAAGACGAAGGCCGTGTCGGGGACGCCGGTCTTCTCCTTCAGGAAAGCGCGGGCCTCGCCACGGGTGATCTCCGGCAGAGCCTCGTAGGACATGCCGACGTTGACCACGGGCCGGTCGGTGTGCGGCCGGTAGATCTCGACCCCGTACTGCGTCGACACCCAGATCTCGTCCATCAGGTCGAGCCCGAGGTGGTGGCAGGCGGCGGGGCTGTCGAGTTCCCAGAACACGTAACCGATGTTGTAGGCCCCCTCCATCACCTCCGGCTGGTAAGCGACCGAGAGCGGCAGGCTCTCGGCGTTGATGTGGAAGAGGTTCACCCGTGCCGGCCGGTAATCGCCCGCGTCGCGCTCCGAGCTGAAGCCCTCGGGCGCGGGGTTGTCGAGGCTGTAGTCCACGGTGTTGATCGTCAGCCCCAGCTCGCGGCCTAGGGTGGCCTCCAGGCAGGCGGCCGAGAGCCGTGTCGCCTGGCCCAGCCCCGAAGCCTTCTTCACCGGGCCGATGATCTGGATGTCGACCGGGGGACCGCCGGGGGCGGGCAGGCGCGCCGCCTCCAGCCGGTGGCCCTCGGCGGTGAGGGTGGCAAAGCGCAGCCCGTCCAGCTCGAACCCCTGCTGGCGCAGCACGCCGGCATAGGCGGCACGGGTCAGCCCCGGCATCGGGCGGTCGAGCTCGGCGCAGAACTCCGCCAGCGCGGTGGGGGTCGGGTCTGGCTCTGGGGGCTGGGGCCCGCGCAGAAGCCGCAGCGGGCCGCGCACCAGCGTCGCAAGCTGCGCCTCCGGCGGGGGCAGGAGGCCCTGCCGCGGGGCCAGTGCCGCCTCCAGCGTGTCGCGCGGCAGGTAGTGCAGGAAATCCGGGCGGAAGAGCGCCATGATCAGCAGCGCGCAGGCCAGCCGGCGGCGGCCGTCCTCCTCCTCGAGCGGCAGCTCCGACAGCTCCGCCGTTTCCGCGTGCATCCGCACCATGAATTCCGACGGCGCCCATGTCTGCCCAGCAAAGCGTTCGGGGACGTGGCTCAGCGCGGCGGCCATGTAGTCGGGCACGAGGCAATCCTCGCCGCCCACCGCCTCCGAATGGTTCACTGCCCACCAGAAGGCGGCCCAAGCGTACCAGTCGGGATTGTGGAAATCGATCGAGTGCAGGATCGGCTGCACCTCCATCATGAAGGACCAGGCGGCGCGCGACAGGTGGCGCGGCTGGCCACCGATGACCTGCGGCGCGTTCAGCCAGGCGATGGTCTCCGCCGACATCGGCACCCGCAGGCTGCGCCGCATGGGGGCGTAGGAGCCAAGGTAGAACTTCAGGAAATGCGCCACGTCGCCGGGCCGCGCGGCGGGGTCGAACTGCGCATCCACCCCGTAGCGGTAACGCAT
>NZ_CP126147.1:0-109819 GCF_030126985.1 Sagittula sp. MA-2
TGTTGAAATAGGGGGGCAGGTCCGGCTTTGCCGTCGGTTTCTGTGCCATGTCGCCTCATCATGTTCGCTGTTTGCCGCGATATCATGGAAACTATGGCACATGATCGGGCGCGAGTGAATCATCTTCGCGGCGAAACCGTCTCTATCAAACCAGAAAATGAACCGGACACGAACGGTGTTTGAGAGTCTTTCTGGATTTTTAGAATCTTTACGGCAGGATTTTCCTTTACATGTCAGCCAGATACCCGTGGAAAGGTGCCCGCCTTCGGGTTCAGCGGCATCCGTCTGCGGTGTTTGAGGTGCCTGTTTCCGGGATCAAGGGCCCCGATTCGCGGTACGTCTGTGGATAACCCGCGGTTTGCATCGGTTTTCCGCCGAAACAGAGCCTGTATGCCCGCAGATGATTCGCAAAGCGACTCCGGTTGGTGCCGGGCTCTCCCGTAGACGGATACCTTTCGGGGGCACCTGTTCGCAAGGGAACCCGTTTACGGGACAGCCCTCGGCCCGCCTCATAGGTGCCAGCGCGCCACTTGTCAGCGGATACCTTTTCCCGGACAATGACCGCCAACCGGGGCCGACTCGCGGTTCGCCGCGAAACCGTCGCGATCCCGGACAAGGCAAGGGCAGCACGCCGCATCCCGGCGGTCAGAGGGCGATATGGACGAGATTCCCCGCGAACAGTTGAACGGCCCGCTCCGGCGCGGCTCCGTGAAGAAGCACGTTGCGGCGATCCACGTCTCCGGCAAACTGACCCTGTTGCAGCGCAAGCTGTCCAACGTGCTGCTGCTGAACGCCTACGACACGCTGACCTCGCAGAACCGCCACCAGATCGACGCGCGCACGCTCTGCCTGATGATCGGCTACAATTCGAACGACATGGAGACGCTGAAGGCCTCGCTGCGCGGCCTGGCGGAAACCGTGGCCGAATGGGACATGCTGGACGAGAAGGGCCAGCAGGAATGGGGGGTTTCGGCGCTGCTCAGCTACGCCAAGCTGTCGGGCGGGGTCTGCGAATACGCCTACTCCCCTGCCCTCGCCGAAAAGCTGCACGACCCGAAGGTCTTTGCCCTCATCAACCTCAACATCCAGCGGCGCTTCACCTCCGGCCATGCTCTGGCGCTGTACGAGAACTGCTATCGTTTCGTGCGGACGGGCTCGACCGGCTGGTGGTCGCTCGACCTGTTCCGCCGCCTGATGGGCGTGGCCGACAGCCCCTATTACGAGGTCTACAAGCACCTCAACGCCAAGATCATCAAGCCGGCGGTGGCCGAGGTGAACAAGACGTCGAACATCGTGGTGACGCCCGAGGTGAAGAAGATGGGCCGGCAGGTGACCGACATCCGCTTCCGCATCGCCGAGAACCCGCAGCTTTCGATCCTCGACCTCGACGACGGCGAGGGGCTGCGCAAGTCCGAGGTCTATCCCCGCCTGCGCGCGCTTGGTGTCTCCGACCGGCTGGCGCGGCAGTGGATGGCCGAACATGGTGAAGATGCGGTTAAGGCAAAGCTCGATTACGTGGCCGGGCAGGGCGGTGTGAAAAACCCCGTGGGCTATCTGACCGCCGCCCTGAAAAACGACTACGAAACGGGGGGAGGTTTCGCCGCGAAACCCTCGGGCCCGGGTGGAGGAGGTTTCGCCGCGAAACCTGCCACCTCGCGCGGCCGCCGCCTTGCCCGTATCCAGGAACTCGCCGCCGCCCGCAAACCCACCCAGAGGGACGCCGACAGACGCCTGTTCATGGCCCGTCTGGACGGCGCGCTGAGGGACGATTTCGAGCGGCACGGCTGGATGTCGGCCCTGAACGCCGAGGCGATCCTGGCTTTCTGGGAAGAGCTCTCGCCCGGCGCCTTCGACGACCTCGACGACGCGGGCTGATCGGACAAGGGGGGAGGTTTCGCCGCGAAACCTCCCCCCTTTTTCTCAGACCACCTTCACCAGCCGCAGCGCGTCATAGATCGCCGCGTGGGTGTTGCGGGAGGCCACCGCATCCCCGATCCGGAAAAGCTGGTAGGTGCCCTCGGGGTTGCGGACCACGGTCTGCGGATCGCCCGCGACAAGCGCCTCGTAATCCACTTCACCCAGGTTGGAGGAGCCGTCCCGCAGGTCGAAATAGAGGTCGTCCAGAGGCCGCGTGCCATGGTTCACCACGACCTGATCCACCTGCCGCTCCCGCGTGACGCCGCCGTAATCGCTGCCGATCTGCGCGATCAGCCGGTTGCCGTCCCGCCGCACCGCGTCCAGCTTCCAGGTCACGGTGAAGGTGACGTCGCGCTTCTGGAGCTCGCGCAGCGACGGGGTCAGGGACATGGCCATCACCTCCGGAGAGATGTTGCGGTCGCGCGTCATGATCTCGACCCGGGCGCCCGTGGCGGCGATCTTCTCGGCGGCCTGAAGGGCGGCGTAGTCCCCGGCGTCGTCGTAGATCAGGACGTTCTCGCCGGGGGTGGCATCGCCCGAGAGGATGTCCCAGGCCGAGACGACAAGCGCGTTGCCTTCCGCCAAGACCTCCGTGTGGGGCAGGCCGCCGGTGGCGACGATCACCACGTCGGGGTTGTCCGCCTGCACCGTCTCGGCGTCGGCGAAGCTGTTGAAGCGGAAGGTCACGCCCATCCGTTCGCATTCGGAAAAGCGCCACTGGATGAGCTGGATCATCTCGGCGCGGCGCGGGGTCTGGGCCGTCAGGCGGACCTGCCCGCCGGGGTCGTTGGCGGCCTCGTGCACGATGACCTCATGCCCGCGGGCGGCGGCGACGCGGGCGGCCTCCAGCCCGGCCGGACCGGCACCGATCACCACCACGCGGCGGCGGGTGTCGGCCTGCGGGACCTCCTGCGGCTGCTCCAGCTCGCGGCCGGTGGCGGGGTTGTGCAGGCACAGGGCCATGCCGCCCTGGTAGATGCGGTCGAGGCAGTAGTTCGCGCCGACACAGGGACGGATTCGGTCCTCTTCGCCGCGCAGGATCTTGGCCACGATATGCGGGTCGGCCATGTGGGCGCGGGTCATGCCGACCATGTCCAGCTTGCCGCTGGCGATGGCGTGGCGGGCGGTGGCGACGTCCTGGATCTTGGCCGCGTGGAACACCGGCACGCCGGTTTCGCGGCGAACCTCTCCGGCGAAATCGAGGTGCGGCGCGCTGCGCATGCCCTGCACCGGGATCACGTCCGTCAGGCCCGCGTCGGTGTCGATGTGGCCCTTGATCACGTTCAGGAAGTCGACCATGCCGCAGTCCTTCAGGCGCCGCGAGATCTCGAGCCCGTCCTCCTTCGTCAGGCCGCCGGGCAGGTCCTCGTCCCCGGTGTAGCGCACGCCGACGATGAAGTCGGGGCCGCAGCGTTTGCGGATCTCGGACAGGATGTCGAAGGTGAAGCGCAGCCGGTTGTCGAGGCTGCCGCCATAGGGCCCGTCGAGGTCGTTGGTCAGCGGCGACCAGAACTGGTCCATCAGGTGGCCGTAGGCCTGAAGCTCGATCCCGTCGAGGCCCGCCGCCTGCATCCGTTCGGCGGCATCGGCGTAGTCCCGGACGATACGGGCGATGTCCCAGTCCTCGGTCTTCTTGGGGAAGGCCTTGTGGGAGGGCTCGCGCTCGTGCCCCGGCGAGACGACCGGCAGCCAGTCGGCCTTGTCCCAGCGGGTGCGGCGGCCAAGGTGGGTAAGCTGGATCATCACCGCGCAGCCGTGGTCGTGGCATTCGTCGGTCAGCTTCTTCATCCAGCCGACGACCTCGTCCTTCCAGGCCAGGATGTTGTTGAAGACCGGCGGGCTGTCGCGGGCAACAGAGGCGGAGCCGGCGGTCATCGTCAGGGCGACACCGGCCCGGGCGCGTTCCACGTGATAGGCCCGGTAGCGATCCTTGGGCATGCCGTCCTCGGGGTAGGCCGGTTCATGGCTGGTGATCATCAGGCGGTTTTTCAGGGTCAGATGCTTGAGCTGGTAGGGCTGGAAAAGCGGATCGTTGGACATGGGCGGTCTCCCTCTCTGACGCAGCGATTCCACAAAATGTGCACTTGTGTCAAGTTTGTCGTCATCGCTGTCCATTTCGTGTTGCGGCAGGCGGGGCAGGGGGCTAGTTTCGCGCCATGGATGAGGGTGCGGATCAGAAGGGGTGGCGCGGATCGCGCGAGGTCTGGCTGGAAGCGGCCAAGGCCGCGTTCCTCGACAGCGGCGTTGACGCGGTGAAGGTGCAGCCGCTGGGGGCCGCACTCGGGCTGTCGCGGACCAGCTTCTACTGGTTCTTCAAGGACCGCGCCGCGCTGCTGGAGGCATTGCTGGCGCTCTGGGAAGAGACCAACACCCATGCCCTGACAGAGGCGAGTTCCGCCTATGCAGAGACGATTTCCGAGGCGGTTCTGAACCTTCTGAGCGTGTTTCTTGACGAAACCCGGTTCCAGCCGCGGTTCGACATGGCGGTCAGGGGGTGGGCGCACAAGTCCGACGCGGTGACGGCGCGCGTGGCAGAGGCCGACGCGACACGGCTTGAGGCGATCCGCGCCATGTTCCAGCGGTTCGGCTTCGACGCGGCAGAGGCCGACGTGCGGGCGCGGACCGTCTATCTCGTGCAGATCGGCTATATCTCGATGCAGGTGAGGGAGACGCTGGAAGAGCGGCTGACGCGCGTTCCGGCCTATGTGAAGACATACTGCGGGCAGGCGCCTTCGGACCGCGAAATGGCGCGGTTCCGGGCGGGTCTGGGTCTGGATGCGGAACTAGAGGCCTAGCGGGTCCAGCAGCCGCGCGCCGGTGGGCGCGAAATCGGCGGTGTTGCGGGTGACGACGGTGGCGTCGCGGTTCAGCGCCTGTGCTGCGATCATCAGGTCGGCGCCGGGATGGCCCAGCCTGGCCGACAGGCGGCCCCAGCGGCGGGCGTCCTCGGCGGTGAAGTCGAGCAGCCGGTCGGAGAAGAGCCGCAGGATGCCGTCCATCCAGTGCCGCAGGTCGCGGGCGAAGGGCGGGTTCTTCGGCTCCTGCAGGGCGATGCCGCGCTCGATCTCGCCTATGGTGACGACGCTGAGGAACAGCGTGGCCTCGTCCTGCGCGGTCAGCCAGCGGGAGAGGTCCGGCGCGCGTTCGGCCCGGCGCGCGGCGGAGATGATGTTGGTGTCGAGGATGTGGATCACAGCTCGACGTCGCGCGGCACGGCGCTGGCGCGGGGCAGGGGGGTGTCGCCGGGGTCGGGCATGGCCATCAGGTGATCGGCAAAGCGGCCGCGGCTGGCCTGTGCGGCGTGCACCAGCCTTGCATATTCCTCGGCGGAGACGACGACCACGGCGGGTTTGCCCCGGCGCGACACGGCCTGCGGATGGCCGGCAAGCGCGGCCTCCACCACCGCGCTGAAGCGGTTCTTGGCGTCCTGAAGCGAAAGCATGGCGGGTCTCCTGTCCAGCTAACTGGACAGATAGGCGCTTTCGGTGGCCAAATCAAGGCGCGCGCTGCGCGGCGACCAGCCAGTCGCGGAAGATCCGGGCCTGGGCGGAGGCGCGCGGATGGGTGCGCAGGTGGAAGACATGGGGGGAGGGCATGCGTTCCGGCATGAGGAGGGTCAGGTCCCCGTTGTCGAGCAGCGGCCCGATGAGGCCCGTCCAGCCCAGCACCGCGCCCGCGCCGTCGCGCGCCATCTGGAGCGCGATCATGTGGTTGTTGACCGCGATGCGGCGGCCGGAGGGCGCGTCGTGGCCGAAGTGGGCGAACCATTCCGCCCAGGTGGTCCAGTCGTTGTCCTCGCTCACCACGTGGATCAGCGGCACGCGGCGCAGCGCGTCGAGCGTGCCGGCGCCATGGGTCGCGGCAAAGCGGGGGGAGCCGACCGCCACGATGTCGTCGTGAAAGAGGATGTGGCCCGCGCCGTCGCCGGGCAGGGCGGCGTAGTGGATCGAGAGGTCGGTCTGCGCGTTGGAGGCGCCGTCGCTGACGATCTGGCTGACCACGATGTCGGGCTGGTCCTGCCAGAAGGCGGTGATCTGCGGGGTCAGCCAGAAGGCGCTGACGGCGGTGGTGGCCTGGATGGTGACATCCTCGGTGCTTTCGGCGGTGCGGACGGTGGCGATCGCGTCGGAGATCCCCTCGAACCCGCGCTGGAGCGCGACGAAGAGGTAGGCGCCGCTTTCGGTCAGGTCGACGCCGCGGTGCTGGCGGCGGAAGAGCGCGGTGCCGAGCTCGGATTCGAGGGCCTTGATCTGGTGAGAGACGGCGGCGGGGGTCACGTTCAGCTCGGCCGCGGTTTTCTTGAAGCTGAGATTCCGGGCGGCTGCCTCGAAACAGACCAGCGACGTGAGCGAAGGAAGGTCGTAGGGGCGGGTCATCGGTCGCTTTCGGAGGCGTGGATGTCGGAAAGGGGACAGGTGAATTCAGATAACCTTAGTTGAGAATTATTGTTATTGAAAGGCGGGTAATTGCGGCGCAATGCCTCAAAGGAACTAACCCCATCCTGCGCCTTCGGAGGCTGCTCCATGACCGATTCCCTTTCCGACCTGCTGGCCCGCCGCGTTCCCGGCCATTCGCTGGAACGGCCCTTCTACACCGACCCGGAGATCTACCAGCGCGACCTGGAGACGATCTGGTACCGCGAGTGGCTGTTCGCGATTCCCGTGGCGCAGCTGGTGAAGACGGGCGCCTATGCCCGCATCCGCATCGGGGCCTACAACGTCATCCTCGTGAAGGGGGCCGACGGGGTGATCCGCGGCTTCCACAACTCGTGCCGTCACCGCGGGTCGGTGATCTGCCAGAAGGCGGAAGGCACGGTCGCGAAGCTGACCTGCCCCTACCACCAGTGGACCTACGACCTGGACGGGCGGCTGATCTGGGCGCGCGACATGGGCGCCGACTTCGACCCGTCGAAGTACAACCTCAAGACCATCCACGTCCGGGAACTGGCCGGGCTGATTTACATCTGCCTCGCCGACGAGGCGCCGGACTTCGACGCCTTTGCCGAACTTGCGCGGCCCTACCTCGAGGTGCACGACCTGCACCGCGCGAAGGTGGCCTACCAGTCGACCATCGTCGAGAAGGGCAACTGGAAGCTGGTGTGGGAGAACAACCGCGAGTGCTATCACTGCGCGGGCACCCACCCGGCGCTGTCGCGGTCCTTCCCGCTGGATCCGGCGGTGGCGGGTGTGTCGGCCGACGGCTCCGTCCCGGCGCGGCTGCAGGCGCATTTCGACAAGTGCGAGGCCGCGGGCGCGCCGTCGAAGTTCGCCATGGCGGGCTTTGCCGGGCAGTACCGCCTTGCGCGGATGCCGCTGGAAGAGAAGGCGCTGTCCTACACGATGGACCTGAAACCGGCGTCGAAGCGGCCGCTGGGCCGTGTGACGGTGCCGGATGCGGGCACGCTGCTGAAGTTTCACTACCCGTCGACATGGAACCACTTCCTGCCCGACATCTCGCTGACCTTCCGCGTCACCCCCATCGGCCCGCAGGAGACCGAAGTCACCACCACATGGCTGGTGGACAAGGACGCGGTGGAAGGTGTCGATTACGACCTGAACCGCCTGACCGAGGTCTGGGTCGCCACCAACGACGAGGACCGCCGCATCGTCGAGGACAACCAGCTTGGCATCAACTCTCCGGCCTATGTCCCCGGCCCCTACAGCCCGATCATGGAAGACGGGGTTGAGCAGTTCGTGGACTGGTATGTGAAGACCATGCTGCGCGCGATGGGTCCGCAATCCGTGGCGGCGGAATAAGCCGATGACCGCGATGACCCCGACGCTGGCTTTCTGGTCGGACGACGAGCCGCTGGAGTGCGTGTCGTTCCTGCCGGAAGCGCCGAACACCGTCACCTTCACCTTCCAGGCGCCGTCGGGCGCGCTGTTCCGGTTCAAGCCGGGGCAGTTCGTCACACTCGAGCTGCCGGTGCCCGGCGGGCCGCTGCACCGGACCTACACGATCTCGTCTTCGCCTTCGCGCCCGACCTCGCTGACCGTCACGGTCAAGGCACAGGACGGGTCGCTGGGCACGCGCTGGATGCTGGATCACCTGCGTCCCGGCGTGCGGCTGAAGGCGATCGGGCCGACCGGGCAGTTCTCGTTCATGAACCACCCGGCGGAAAAGTACCTGTTCATCTCGGCGGGATCGGGCATCACGCCGATGGTCTCGATGACGACCTACATGTACGACGCGGGCCGCGAGCCGGACATCGTGTTCATCAACTGCGCCCGGCTGCCGTCCGAGATCATCTTCCGCCAGCGGATGGAGATGATGGCCTCCCGCCTGCCGGGGATCGAACTGGCATGGGTGGTGGACAAGGCGGACCCGTACCGCCCGTGGACCGGCTATCGCGGGCCGTTCAACCAGCTTCTGCTGGGCCTCGCCGCGCCGGATTACCTTGACCGCGAGGTGTTCTGCTGCGGGCCGGAGCCGTTCATGACCGCCGTGCGCGAGGCGCTTCAAGGCCTCGGCTACGACATGGACCGTTACCACCAGGAGAGCTTCTCCGCCCCGGTCGGCGAGACCGGCGAATACGACGAGGGCGTGACGCTGGACGAAGAGGCCAAGGCCGAAGTCACCTTCGCCCTGTCCGGCAAGACGGTCGAATGCTCGGAGACGGAGACGCTTCTGTCCGTCGCGCGTCAGGCCGGCCTCGCGATCCCGTCGGGCTGCACCTTCGGGGTCTGCGGCACCTGCAAGGTCAAGAAGACCGAAGGGCAGGTGCACATGGTGCACAACGGCGGCATCACCGACGAGGATATCGAGGACGGCTATATCCTGGCCTGCTGCTCCAACCCCATCGGCAAGGTCGCCATCGAGGCCTGAAGGTTCCCCTTGCGGAAACGGGAAACGCCCGGGCTGGTCTGGCCCGGGCGTTTTACTTTTCGCTGTGGTGCGAAGGGTTTACGGAATGATCCGCACCGCTCCCTTGGCCGCAGAAGAGGCGAGCATGGCATAGGCCTTCAGCGCCTTCGTCACCGCGCGCGGGCGCGGTTCCGCCGGAGCCCAGGGCAGCGGGCCCTTGGCGGTGCGGCGTGCCTCCAGCGTGGCGTCGTCCACGGCGAGGTTGATGGTGCGGTTCGGGATGTCGATCTCGATCAGGTCGCCGGTTTCCACCAGGCCGATGGTGCCGCCTTCCTCCGCCTCGGGGCTGACGTGCCCGATGGAGAGGCCGGAGGTCCCGCCGGAGAAGCGCCCGTCGGTCAGCAGCGCGCATTTGGCGCCCAGCCCCTTCGATTTCAGGTAGGAGGTCGGGTAGAGCATTTCCTGCATGCCCGGGCCGCCGCGCGGTCCCTCGTAGCGGATCACGACGACTTCGCCCTCGGTCACCTTGCCGGTCAGGATGCCCTTCACCGCGTCGTCCTGGCTTTCGAAGACCTTGGCGGGGCCGGAGAACTTCAGGATCGAGTCGTCGACGCCGGCGGTCTTCACGATGCAGCCGTCGAGCGCGATGTTGCCGAACAGCACGGCGAGGCCGCCGTCCTTGGAGAAGGCGTTTTCCATGTTGCGGATCACGCCATGGGTCCGGTCGCGGTCAAGCTCCTTGTAGCGGTTCTCGGTCGAGAAGGCCTGCGTGGTGCGCACGCCGCCGGGGGCCGCGCGGAAGAACCTGTCCACGTCTTCGTCGTTGGCCGTCATGATGTCCCACTTGGCGATGGCCTCTGCCATGGTGCCGGAGTGGACGGTCTTCACGTCGCCGTGGATCAGCCCGCCGCGGTTGAGTTCGCCGAGGATGCCCATGATGCCGCCCGCGCGGTGCACGTCCTCCATGTGGACGTCGCCCTTGGCCGGGGCGACCTTCGACAGGCAGGGCACCTTGCGGCTGAGGCGGTCCATGTCGGACATGGTGAAATCGACCTCGCCCTCGTGCGCGATGGCCAGCAGGTGCAGCACGGTGTTGGTCGAGCCGCCCATGGCGATGTCGAGCGACATGGCGTTCTCGAAGGCCTCGAAGGTCGCGATCTCGCGCGGGAGGAGGCCCTTCTCCTCGCCTTCGTAGTGGCGCTTGGTGATGTCGACGATCTTGCGTCCGGCTTCGAGGAACAGCGCCTTGCGGTCGGCGTGGGTGGCCAGCATCGAACCGTTGCCCGGCAGCGCGAGGCCGAGCGCCTCGGCCAGGCAGTTCATCGAGTTGGCGGTGAACATGCCCGAGCAGGACCCGCAGGTCGGGCAGGCGTTCTGTTCGAAGGCGTCGACCTCGGCGTCGGAATACTGGTCGTCGGCGGCGGCAACCATCGCATCCACGAGGTCCACGGCCTTTTCGAGGTCGTTGATCGTGACCTTGCCGGCCTCCATCGGGCCGCCGGAGACGAAGATCACCGGGATGTTCAGGCGCATCGCGGCCATCAGCATGCCGGGGGTGATCTTGTCGCAGTTGGAGATGCAGACCATGGCGTCGGCGCAATGGGCGTTGACCATGTATTCCACCGAGTCGGCGATGATCTCGCGCGAGGGCAGGGAGTAGAGCATCCCGTCGTGGCCCATGGCGATGCCGTCGTCCACGGCGATGGTGTTGAATTCCTTGGCGACACCGCCGGCGGATTCGATCTCGCGCGCGACCATCTGGCCCAGGTCCTTCAGGTGCACGTGGCCGGGCACGAACTGGGTGAAGGAGTTGACGACGGCGATGATCGGCTTGCCGAAGTCGCTGTCCTTCATGCCGGTCGCGCGCCAGAGACCGCGGGCGCCGGCCATGTTGCGGCCGTGGGTGGTGCGGCGGGATCTGTAATAGGGCATGTGGCTTGGTCCTTGCGATTGCGCGGTGCGGTTATAAGCCCGTCAGCGCGCCGCTCAACCCCCATCGGACCGGGGGCGAGCTATTTCCGCAGGTGTGTCATGCCTTTGCAGGGCGGGCCGTTGCAGGGCAGGGGGTGCGGGCGGCCGGGGACACGGCAGGGAGTGACATGCGCGCAGGCCACCCGCGTTTCCGCGCCGGTCCGGGGCAGGGGGACCCGGAGGGTGGGGCGGAAATTCCGGGTTCGGGCGGCGCGTTGTTCCCGGGTCCGTCGTTGGCGGACGGGAGCCGGGGAAGGCACCGCCGGAAGGGGGCAGGCGGCGCTCCGGAGTGCCGGAGGCCGCCGTGCCGGTTTTCGTGCGACGGGGGGTCCGGGGGGCTTGCCCCCCCGGCGGATCTCTGCCGCAGGCAGCGAAACCCCCGCCCGGTCATGCGTCAGGACAGGTGATGCACCTCCTGCTTGCCGTAGACCGGCGTTGGCAGGCCCTCCATCCGCGCCTTCAGCTGCAGGGCGAGATACTGCGAGTAATGCCGCGACTGGTGCAGGTTGCCTCCGTGCATCCACAGGTTCTCGACCTGCGTGGGCTTCCACATGTTGCGCTGCTCGCCTTCCCACGGGCCGGGGTCCTTGGTGGTGTCGGAGCCGAGGCCCCAGACCTTGCCCAGCCGGTCGGCGGTCTCCTGTCCCATCAGGTCGGCCACCCAGCCGTTCATGGAATTGTAGCCGGTGGCATAGACGATCAGGTCGGCGTCGAGGTGCGTGCCGTCGTCGAGGTTCACGCCGGTCTCGTCTACGCTGACCACCTGGCCGCGCTTCAGCTTGACCTCGCCGTCGATGATGAGCTGGCTGGCGCCCACGTCGATGTAGTAGCCCGAACCGCGCCGCAGGTACTTCATGAACAGGCCCGAGCCGTCATCCCCCCAGTCGAGCCAGAAGCCCGCCTTCTCAAGCCCCTCGTAGAATTCCTT
Source organism: Sagittula sp. MA-2 (assembly GCF_030126985.1). Classification (GTDB taxonomy): domain Bacteria; phylum Pseudomonadota; class Alphaproteobacteria; order Rhodobacterales; family Rhodobacteraceae; genus Sagittula. The sequence continues at coordinate 11,621 of NZ_CP126147.1, forward strand.
GTCGCGTTCCTTCATCTGCTCGTAGGCGGGGATCTGGAACTCGTGCAGGATGCGGTAGGGCAGGGAGGCAAAGATCAGGTCGGCCTTCTCGGTGGTGACGCCGTTGGCGACTGCCTCTTCCGAGTAGAGCGCGCCCATGCCGATATCCATCAGCGTGTCGGAGCGCACGATATGGGTGGAGGACCGCTGCACCATGGTCACGTCCGCGTCGTGTTCCCAAAGCGCCGCGCAGATGTCGTGTGCAGAGTTGTTCGACCCAACGACCACCACCTTCTTGCCGGCCCACTGGTCGGGACCGTCGTGTTCGGAGGAATGCTGCTGCACTCCCTTGAAGGTGTCCATGCCGGGGAAGTCGGGCATCCGCTTCTTGCCGGACATGCCGGTGGCCATGACAAGCTGCTTGGGACGCAGCACGACCTCTTCGCCGTCGCGGTCGACGACCACGGTCCATTCGCCCTTCGCCGCGTCGAACTCCGCCGACTTGGCGGTGGTCTTGGTCCAGTAGTTCAGCTCCATGACCTTGGTGTACATCTCAAGCCAGTCGCCGATCTTGTCCTTCGGCGCGAAGACGGGCCAGTTTTCCGGGAACTTGATGTAGGGCAGGTGGTCGTACCACACCGGGTCATGCAGGCAGAGCGACTTGTACCGCTTGCGCCAGCTGTCGCCGGGGCGTTCGTTGCGTTCCACGATGATCGTGGGCACGCCAAGCTGCCGCAGCCGTGCGCCAAGGGCGATGCCGCCCTGTCCGCCGCCGATGATCAGGCAGTAGGGCTGTTCGGTGTAGCCGAGGGTCTTTGCCTCGCGCTCCCGCTCTTCCTTCCAGGTCGGGCGATTCTTGGCCGCGCCGTGCTTGGCGCCAAGCGGCCGGGCAAAGCCCTTGGGCTCTTCGTGACCCTTCAGCTCCACCATGGTGGTGAGCAGGGTCCAGATCTTGCCCTCCTTCAGGCGGATCATGCCGTAGCCGCGGGCCAGGTCGGTCTCGAAGCTGATCCATGCGGTGACGACGCCGCCTTCCTCGGTCGGGATCTCGCCCTCGGCCAGGTGCCAGCCGCGGGGCTTCGTGGTGTCGAGCTGGTGCTTCAGCATGTCCGCCACCTGGTCCTTGCCCTCGACCGTCTTCAGGTTCCAGGTGAAGGTGACGAGGTCGCGCCAGTAGCAATCGTCCAGGAACATCCCTGTCGCGCGGTCGATGTCCCCCTTTTCCAGCGCATCGCCGAAGTCGTCCAGAAAGGCCTGGGTTTCGTTGGCCAATGTCGAGTCGAGCATGTGGTCCTCCTCCTTAGTCTTGGTTGTTATGCGGGCGAGCGTGGCAAAGCCCGGGGCGGGCTGGCTACGCCGAAGGACGGATGCTGCGGGGCGGCACGGGATTTGGCGTGTTGCGCGTTGCGCGCGCAACGGCGCGCAACGCGCCCGCGCCGGTCCGGCAGGGTCACCCCGGTGGATTCAGGCCGGCCTTGCGGACCCGCCGCAGGATGGTGGAGCGGTTGACGCCAAGCCGCCGTGCCGCGCGCGCCATGTTCCAGTGGCAGGCATCCAGCAGCGATTGCAGGTCTTCGTCGGTGGTTTCCTCGCCCGTTGCGGGCGCGGGCCGCGGCAGGTCGGGGAGGTCGATCACCTGCCCCTCGGTCACGGCGGCGGCGATGGCCAGCGTGTGCTGCAGTTCGCGGATGTTGCCGGGCCAGTCGCGGGCCAGAAGCTCGGCCCGGGCCTGCGGCGAGAGGCGCATCCCGTCGGCGGCGAAGGGGCGCATCAGCCGGTCGATCAGCCAGTCGGTGTCATGGCGCAGCCGCAGCGGCGGCAGGTCGAGCCGGGCACCCGACAGGCGGTAATAAAGATCGTCGCGGAAACTGCCCTCGGCCAGGCGCGGGGCCAGCGGCAGGCGGGCAGAGGCGATCACCCGCAGGTCCTCGCGCCGCTCGATCAGTGTCAGAAGTGCGGCCTGCGCCTGTTGGTCGAGGTCGTCGACCCCGCGCAGGAAGAGCGTGCCGGGCGCCGCGTCCTCCAGACCCTCGAAACCGGCGGCGGCGCAGCGGATTGCGTGGAAGGCGCGGGACGGGCCGCTCATGTGGATGGCGCGGGCGAGGCGTTCCTTGCCGGTCCCCGATTCGCCGGTCAGCAGCAGCGGCACACGGGTCGGCGCCAGCCGCGCGGCGGTCCTGAGCAGCGGGTCGAGCACCGGGTCCGGCCCGGCGAAACCCGCCAGAGGGGCGGGCAGGGCGGTGTCGCGGTGGCGCAGCGGGACGCGGGCGGCCTGGGGCGCGATGGCATGGCCGTAAAGCCCGCGCCCGTCCCGCAGCCTCAGCACCCGGTCCTCGGACGGGCGGCCGCGCATCAGGTCGGGCAGGTCGTCGACCGAGAGGTCGATCAGCGTGTCGATCCGCTGCCCGATCAGCGACCCGCCGCCGGGGGCGAGGATGTCGCGCGCGCCATGCGTCATGCCGATGATGTGACCCGATCCGTCGAGCGCCACCGCCGCCTCCGGATCGACCTCGAGGAACTCGGGCGAGGCCGAGACCCGGAGCACCCAGTCGCGCCGTGTCATCGCCATGAGGTTCGCCATCTCCACCCGCCGCACCGACGCCCGGACGAGGTTCATCGCGAGGTTCTGGGAGGATTTCGGCGAGGGCGACCGCAGGAGCGAGATGTCCAGCACCGCCGTCAGCTTGCCGCAGGTGTCGTAGATCGGCGCAGAGGTGCAGGACAGCGGCGTATGCGCCAGCCCGAAGTGATCGCCCTGGTGGATGGTCACCGCCTCGCCGGTCACGATGCAGGAGCCGACGCCGCAGGTCCCGGCCAGGTCCTCCGTCCAGTTGGAGCCGAGGTAGAGCCCGGCCTGCCGCAGGTCGTCCTCGAACCGGGGATCGCCGAAGAAGTCGACGCAGACGCCCTTCGCATCGGCGAGCAGCAGCACATAGTTCTGGCCCGCGACCTGCCGGAACAGCGCCTGCAGGCCGGAGCGCGCGGTGGCGATCAGCCGTTCGGACTGTTCCCGGTGGGCGCGCAGTTCGGCGTCGGTGACGATGTGGGCGGCCTCGGCGCGGGTCGGGTCCATGCCGTAGCTTTCCACGCAGCGCCGCCAGCTGTCCGCGACAAGGCTGTCCCGTCCCGTGTCCTGCCCGCGCAGAACCCGGTCGATCTCGGCCACATGATCCAGATCGCGCATGCCGTCCTCCCCAGCGATGCACGGAAAGGGTAACATCCCGCGCCCCGTCATGCACCTGCACCATGGTATGGGGCGGGGGCCGGGCGGACGCCCGCCTGCGCGCGGGATGGGCGCGCGCCGTCGCGTTGCAGGGAGGCGGTTGCCGATGGGCGGCAAAGGGGGGATTCGGGGAAACCCTTTTCCTTTGCGAGCGGGCGGAGCGACCCCGACGGAATGGCGCATCCGCCGTGCCGGGGTGGCGACAGACCCGCGCTTGCAGGCCTGACCCCGCCGGTGTTTTTCGACACGCCAAGGCCCCTCTGTCGCATCCGTGAAGGGGGTGGTCGCAGGTGCTCATCCCGGCCTTGATGCCGCGATGCAGAATGTGCAGAGCAAATGCCAGTTTACGCCATCCCTCCCCAACCCGCCGCGCGCCGCGGCCCTTCCAGACCGGAGCCCCCAATGACCAAGTTCTGCCTGACCGTGTCCTGCGCGTCCAAGCGCGGCATCGTCGCCGGCATCGCCACCTTCCTTGCCGACCACGGCTGCAACATCACCGACAGCTCGCAGTTCGACGACGTGGAGACGGGCAGGTTCTTCATGCGCACCAGCTTCACCTCCGAGACCGGCGCCGAGCTCGCCACCCTCGAACAGGAGTTCGTGAGCGTGGCGCAAGGCATGGACATGGACTTCACCTTCCACGACGAGGCGACGAAGATGAAGGTCGTCGTCATGGTCAGCCGCTTCGGCCACTGCCTGAACGACCTGCTCTACCGCTGCCGCATCGGCGCCCTGCCGATCGAGATCGTGGCCGTGATCTCGAACCACATGGACTACCAGAAGACCGTGGTGAACCAGGACATTCCGTTCCACTGCATCCGGGTCACGAAGGAGAACAAGCCGCAGGCCGAGGCCGCCATCATGCAGGTGGTCGAGGACGCGGGCGCAGACCTGATCGTTCTGGCGCGCTACATGCAGATCCTCAGCGACGAGATGTGCCGCAAGATGTCGGGGCGGATCATCAACATCCACCACTCCTTCCTGCCGTCGTTCAAGGGCGCCAACCCGTACAAGCAGGCCTTTGCCCGCGGCGTGAAGCTGATCGGTGCGACCTCGCACTACGTGACCGCCGACCTCGACGAGGGCCCGATCATCGAGCAGGACACCATCCGCGTGACCCACGCGCAATCGCCCGAAGACTACGTCTCCCTCGGCCGCGACGTGGAGGCGCAGGTGCTCGCCCGGGCGATCCACGCCCACGCACACCACCGCGTCTTCCTGAACGGCAACAAGACGGTGGTCTTCCCCTCGTCGCCGGGCAGCCACTCCTCCGAACGCATGGGCTGACGCCTCGCCAGGGGCGGCGCCGACGCACCCGGAAAGTCATCGCCGCGCCGCCTGAAGCGTTCCGAGGCAGGTATTTATAGCCAAGATGAAGGGGCAGGGCGCTCTCCTGTCCTTCATCTTGGTCCAAATACCTCCGGCGGTCCGGGGGCGGAGCCCCCGGCGGATCGCCTTGCGTCAGCAAGGCGAAACCCCTCAGCGCACCGAGTTCACCGAGCTGTCGAGCAGATGGCGGGTGTAGGGGTCCTTCGCCTCCAGCCGCCGCATCTCGTCCACGCCCAGCACCTCGACGAAGCGGCCGTCCTTCATGACAGCGATGCGCTCGCAGAGGTGGCCCACCACGCCGAGGTCATGGGAGACCATAACGTAGGTCAGTTCGTGTTCGCGGCGCAGGTCGGCCAGCAGGTTGAGGATCTCGGCCTGCACGGAGACGTCGAGCGCGGAGGTCGGCTCGTCCAGCAGCAGGATCGCCGGGTCGCAGGCGAGCGCGCGGGCGATGGCGACGCGCTGGCGCTGGCCGCCAGACAGCTGGTGCGGGAAGCGGAAGCGGAAGCCGGCGCCGAGCCCCACGTCGTCGAGCAGCCGTCCGATGCGGGCGTCGATGTCGGGCACGCCGTGCAGGGTCATCGCCTCGGACAAGACGCGGTCGACGGTGTGGCGCGGGTGAAGCGAGGCGTAGGGGTCCTGGAAGACCATCTGCACCTTGCGGTAGAAGTCCTTGCTGCGGGTCCGGCCCAGCGTTTCCCCGGCGACGGCCATGTGGCCGGACCATGTGGGTGCGAGGCCCGCGATGGCGCGCAGGATCGTCGACTTGCCGGAGCCGCTCTCGCCCACGAGGCCGAAGCTTTCGCCGTCGGCGACTTCGAAGCTCACGTCCTTCACGGCGTCGGCGCGCTGCGCGCCGGTGCCGAACCACACGTCGAGGTGGCGGATGTCGATGGCGCTCATATGCGGGCACTCACGGAGGGGGCTTCGCGCCAGGCCGGGTCGCGTTGCAGCACCTCCAGCCTGTCGCGCGGGTGTTCGAGGTCGGGCACGGAGTTCAGGAGGCCCAGCGTGTATGGGTGTTGCGCGTTGCGCAGTTCGGACGCCTTGCAGGTCTCGACGATCCGCCCGGCGTACATCACCGCGATGCGGTCGCAGAACTTGGCCACGAGGTTCAGGTCGTGGCTGATGAAGATCAGGCCCATGCCGCGGTCCTTCACCAGCTTGTCCATGATGTCGAGCACCTGAAGCTGCACCGAGACGTCGAGCGCGGAGGTCGGTTCGTCCGCGATCAGGATCTCCGGGTTGGGCAGCAGCATCATGGCGATCATGATCCGCTGGCCCATGCCGCCCGACACCTCGTGCGGGTAGAGGTCCATGACCCGGGCGGGGTCGCGGATGGCGACCTCGTCGAGCATGTCGAGCGCGCGTTTGCGTGCTTCGGCCCTCGACACCTTTTCGTGCGCGCGGAGCGCCTCGATCAGTTGCTGGCCGACGGGCATCACCGGGTTCAGCGAAAACTTGGGGTCCTGCATGACCATGGACACCCGTCCGCCGCGGAGCTGGCGCATGCGCGCGTCGGGCAGGGTCAGGATGTCCTCGCCGTGCACGGACAGACGGTCGGCGGTGACTTCGCCGGGCGGCTGGATCAGGCGCAGGACGGCGCGGCCGGTCATCGACTTTCCCGAACCGCTTTCGCCGACGATGCCCAGCCGTTCGCGGCCGAGCGTGAAGGAGATGCCGCGCACCGCGTCGAAGACGCCGGAGCGGGTGCGGAACTTCACCCATAGGTTTTCGACGTCGAGGAGGGGGTCTTCGGTCATGCGTTGCCCTCCTTCGGGTCGAGCACGTCGCGCAGCCCGTCGCCCAGCAGGTTGAAGGCGAGCGAGATGGCGAAGATCGCGATGCCGGGGATCGTGGCGACCCACCAGTAGTCGAGGATGTACTTGCGCCCCTCGGAGATCATCGCGCCCCATTCGGGGCTCGGTGGCTGCGCGCCGAGGCCGAGGAAGCCCAGCCCCGCGGCGGTCAGGATGATGCCCGCCATGTCGAGCGTCACCCGGATCACCAGCGACGAGATGCAGAGCGGCCAGATGTGCTTCGTCACGATGCGGAACGGCCCCGCGCCCTGCAGGCGGACGGCGTGGATGTAATCGGAGTTGCGGATGGTCAGCGTTTCGGCCCGGGCGATCCGGGCGTAGGGCGGCCAGGCGGTCAGCGAGATGGCGAGCACCGCGTTCTCGATCCCGGCGCCGAGGGCGGCGACGAAGGCCAGCGCGAGGATCAGCCGCGGGAAGGCGAGGAAGATGTCGGTGATCCGCATCAGGACCACGTCCACCCAGCCTCCGGCATAGCCCGAGACGGTGCCCATGATCAGCCCGACGAGCGGCGCCACCATGGCCACGAGCAGCACGATGTAGATCGAGATCCGCGCGCCGTAGAGCAGGCGGGAGTAGATGTCGCGGCCGAGGCTGTCGGTGCCGAAGATATGGCCTTCTGCCCCCGGCGGCAGCAGGCGCGAACCGAGGTCCTGGGCAAAGGGATCGTCGGTCGCCAGCAGCGGGGCGAAGATCGCGGCGAGGATCAGCACAAGGAGCACGATCAGCCCCAGCATCGCCAGCGGGTTCGACCGGAAGGTGAGCCAGCCCTTGTACCACGCCGAGAAGCGGGCCTGCCGGCGGGAGGTCGGCTCTTCGCTCAGGAGCCATGCGCGGAGGGACGTGTCGGTCATTTGGCCCTCGGATCGAAGAAGCGGTAGAGCAGGTCGGAGAAGATGTTGATGCCCACGAAGATGGTGCCGATCACGATGGTGCCGCCGAGGACGGAGTTCATGTCGTTGGCGAGTAGCGAGGTGGTGATGTACTGGCCGATGCCGGGCCATGCGAAGATGATTTCGGTCAGGACGGAGCCTTCGAGCAGGTTGGCGTAGGCCAGCGCGATCACCGTCACCAGCTGGATGCGGATGTTGCGGAAGGCGTGGCCCCAGATGACCTGTCGTTCCGACAGGCCTTTTACCCGGGCGGTGGTCACGTATTCGGAATTCAGCTGCTCCAGCATGAAGGAGCGGGTCATGCGGCTGATGTAGGCCATGGAGTAGTAACCCAGCAGCGAGGCGGGCAGGATGATGTGCGAGAAGGCGTCCCTGAAGACGGTCCATTCGCCGCGCAGCGCGGAATCGACCAGCAGCATCCCGGTGATCGGTTCGACGATGCCCTGATAGAAGATGCCCAGCCGTCCGGGGCCCGCGACCCAGCCGAGGATGCCGTAGAACACCAGGAGCCCCACGAGGCCCAGCCAGAAGATCGGCATCGAATACCCGATGAGGCCGACGAACCGGGCGAGCTGGTCGATCCAGCTTCCGCGCTTGACGGCGGCGATGACCCCCAGCGGCACGCCGAGGACGACGCCGATCAGCGTGCCGAGCGTGGCGAGTTCCAGCGTGGCGGGGAAGACGCGGGCGATGTCGGTGGTGACTTCCTGCCCGGTGCGGATGGAGCGGCCGAGGTCGCCGTGCAGCACGTCGTTGACGTAGATGCCGAACTGCACCAGCAGCGGCTTGTCGAGGCCGAGTTCAAGAAAGGTGGCGTCGTATTGCGCCTGTGTCGCCCGTTCGCCGATGACGGCCAGAACGGGGTCGATCGGCATCACCCGGCCGATCATGAAGGTCACGAAGAGCAGACCGAGGATGGTCGCGGCAACGGTGGCTACGGTCCCCAGGGTCTTCTTGGCCCATGGGGGGAAGGACGGCATCTGCCGTCCTTCTCCAGTGGTGCTGTCGGTCATTACTTGGTGATGACCCAGTAGGAGACCGCGGTGGTCGCGCCGCCGGCGACGAAGTTCTCGACGCTTTCGCCCATGCCGTTCTGTTCGATCTGCTGGAACATCATGCCGAAGGGGCTGACCTGCTGGTGCTCGCGCTGAAGCTCCAGGTACATCTCGCGGCGCGCGTCGGTGTCGTTCTCGACGACGGCGGCCAGCGTCTTTTCGTTCATCGCGCCCGGATCCCAGGCGTTGCGCCACGCGAGGTAGCCGGTGTTGCCGGCCTCGTCGGCGTTGTCTGGGTTCAGCGCGAAGGTGCCGGCGTTGGTGTTCGGGTCCGGATAGTCCGGGCCCCATGCGCCGACGTAGATGTCATGCTCGCGCGCGCGGTAGCGGTCGAGCGTCTGCGCACCGGTGCCGACGATCAGTTCGACTTCGCAGCCGAGCTGGCCCCAGGTGTTCTGCAGCGACTGCGCGATGTCGAGACGTTCCTGCGCGTCGCGCACGGAGATCTCGATCGGTCCGCAGTCCGGGAAGCCCGATTCGGCCATCGCAGCCTTGGCGGCGTCCATGTCGAAGCCGTAGGGCTTTTCCTCGAGCGCGCCGAGGAAGGTCAGCGGCAGGAAGGCCTGGTGCACGGTGTACTGGCCCTTCAGGAAGGAGCCGGACATGCCGTCGTAGTCGACGGCGAGTTTCAGCGCCTCGAGCACCTTCGGGTCTGCCAGCATCTCGACCTTCTGGTTCGCGGACCAGTACATCAGGCGGCCGCGCAGTTCGTCGACGACCTTGACGCCCTCGACATCGGCGAGGCCTGCCACGTCTTCGGGCGAGAGGTTGCGCGCCACATCGATGTCGCCGCGTTCCAGCTGAAGCCGCTGGGTGGCGGATTCCTGGATGTGCTGGACGATCACCCGCTCCATCGCCGGCTTGTCGCCGTGGTAGTTCGGGTTGAGGTCCATCAGGACGCTCTCGTTCGGTTTCCAGTCCACGACCTTGTAGGGACCGGAGCCGGCGGTGTTGGTGCGCAGCCAGTCGCTGCCCATGTCACCGTCGACCTCGTTGGCCATGGCGGTTTCCATGTCGACGATGCCGCCGATGGTTGCGGTCAGGCAGTTCAGCACGAAGGACAGCGCGTAGGGCTTGTCCAGCGTCAGGACGAGCGTCTTGTCGTCGGTCGCCTTGATGGTTTCCTCGACGTTGTCGGCGGTGAAACCGAATTGCGTCAGGATGAACGCGGGCGTCTTGTCCAGCAGCACCGCACGGCGGAGCGAGAACTCGGCGTCCTTGGCGGTCACCGGGTTGCCGGAGGAAAAGACATGCCCCTCGGCCATGGTGAAGGTGACGGTCTTGCCGTCCTCGGAGATCTCCCAGCTTTCGGCAAGCTGCGGCTGGTAGCCCGCGTCGAGGTCGAGCGGATCGAAGTTCACCAGCTTTTCGTAGACGTTGCGCGACACGTCGGCGCCTGCGAACTCGAAGCTTTCCGCCGGGTCGAAGGTCTTGATGTCGTCGATGCGGTTGGCGATCACCAGCATGTTCGGCGGGGTTTCCGCCATGACCGGGGCAGCAGTGCCCAAGGCCACGATTGCGGCCACCACGGCCGCTGTGAAGTTGGTCTTCATTTTAGTTACTCCCTGTTGTGTTTTTTGTTTGGTTACCGGTCACTCACCCCATGTCTTGCGCAGAACGCGCAACCAGTTCCTGTGTGTCACCCTGGCCATCAGATCGTCGTCGACACCGTGGTCCTTCAGCGCCGCCACAAGATTGGGCAGCCCTGCGATGTCGCGGATCGGGTCAGGCACGAGTGCGCCGTCGAAGTCCGATCCCAGGCCGACGCGATCCTCGCCCAGAGTTTCGACCAAATGGTCAAAATGTCGGAGCACTATGTCAAGCCCGAAGTCCGACTCCATGCGGCCGTCGGGCCTGAGAAAGGCGCTTGCGAAGTTGATGCCCACCATTCCGTCACTTTCACGGATCATGTGAAGCTGCCGGTCGGTGAGGTTGCGGGCATGCGGCGTGATGGCGTGGGCGTTGGAATGCGTGGCGACCAACGGCGCGTCGGTGATCGCGGCCACGTCGTCCATGCCCTTCTCGTTCAGGTGCGAGAGGTCGATCATGATCTTCAACGAATTGCACTCGCGCACCAGCGCCTTGCCCGCGTCGGTGAGGCCGGGGCCGGTGTCGGGCGAGGAGGGGAAGCGGAAGGGGACGCCGTGGCCCCAGACGGTCGGCCTGCTCCAGACCGGCCCGAGGGAGCGCAGGCCGCGCGCGTGCCATTCGTGCAGGCGGGCGAAGTCGCGGTCCACGGCCTCCGCGCCCTCGATGTGGGCAACGGCGGCCATTTCGGGTTTGGGCAGGGCCCCGGCGATGTCGTCGGCGGTCCGGCAGAGCGTCACGGCCCCGGCCGCGGCGAGGTCGTCGAGCGCGTCGAAGCCGCGGGTCGTCCAGTCGAGCGCCTCGTCCTCCGGCACGGGATCGGGGAGGGGGATGTCGTATTCCGGCTTGACCATCTCCTCGTAGCGCACGGCCTTGTTGCCGGGGGAGGGGACGAAGATCGCGAAGAAGCCGCCGCCGAAGCCGCCCTTGACCGCGCGGGGCTTGTCGATGTGGCCGCTGTCGAGGCCCTCGGCCACCCCTTGCGCCGTGACGTCGCCGCGCAAGAGGCGCAGCACCAGATCGTTATGGCCGTCGAAGACCGGGAAGTTGGTCATTCTGTCTCCAGTATCTTTTTGAAACCGAGGTGCGAGGGCGTGAAGCCCGCACGCTCGTAGAAGCGGTGAGCGTCGTCCCTTTGGCGGTCGGAGGTCAACTGCACGAGGCGACAATTCCGGCTTTGCGCTTCCGCGACCGCCCAATCGAGCATCATCCGGCCAAGGCCCTGCCCGCGCCGCGCGGAGGAGACGCGCATCGCCTCGATCTGGGCGCGCCATGCGCCGTGGCGGGAGAGGCCGGGCAGGAAGGAGAGAAGGAGGGTGGCGACGATCTCTCCACCCGCTTCGCCCACGGCGAGTATGTGGTTTGGGTCGCCGTCGATCGCCGCGAAGGCCGAGAGGTAGGCGTCGTCCACCGCGCCCCCGTCCCGGTTCTTTCCCAGCCCGTCGTCGGCGTAGAGCGCGATCAGGGCAGGGAGGTCGGTGCGGGTGGCGGGGCGGATCGTCAGGGTCACAGGCGGCGGCCCTCCGCGTCGAAGCGGAAGGTTCGGGCGTCGTCATAGTCGAAGGCCACGTCCTCGCCCACCTCCGTCAGGTCCTGCCCGAAGAGGCGCACGGTGAAGGTCTGGCCGTCCGGGGCGCGCACCAGAAGGTTGGTGTCACCGCCCAGCCGTTCGACGTGGGTGACGGTGCCCTTCAGCCGTCCGGCGGGATCGGGGCGCAGGTATTCGGGGCGCACGCCCAGCACCTCGCCCGCGTTCAGGCCCGGCGCGTTCTCGACGAAGTTCATCGACGGCGCGCCGAGGAAACCCGCGACGAAGCGGTTGGCGGGGTTGTTGTAGAGCTCCATGGGGGAGCCTACCTGCTCGACCCGGCCATCGCGCAGCACGACGATGCGGTCGGCGAGGGTCATCGCCTCGATCTGGTCGTGGGTGACGTAGATCATCGAGGCGGCGAGGGTGCGATGCAGGGCGGCGATCTCGACCCGGGTGTTCATCCGGAGCGCCGCGTCGAGGTTCGAGAGCGGTTCGTCGAAGAGGAACAGGCGCGGGTCGCGCACGATGGCACGACCGATCGCGACGCGCTGGCGCTGGCCGCCCGACAGTTCGGCGGGGCGGCGCGACAGGTACGGTTCGAGATCCAGCATCTTCGCCGCCTTGGCGACCTGCTGCGCGACCTTGTCTTTCGGCGCGCCGTCCTGCTTCAGCCCCAGCCCCATGTTGTCCTTGACGCTCAGGTGCGGATAAAGCGCGTAGCTCTGGAAGACCATGGCGATGCCGCGCTTGGCGGGGGGTGTGCCGTTCACCTGCTCGCCGCCGATGGAGACGGTGCCGGAGGTGGCTTCTTCCAGACCGGCGATGACGCGCAGGAGGGTGGACTTGCCGCAGCCGGAAGGGCCGACGAAGACGACGAACTCGCCATCCTCCACGGTCAGGTTGATGTCCTTCAGGACGTGGGTCTTGCCGAAGGACTTGTTGACGTTTTCGAGGATCAGGGCGGTCATGTCACGTCTCCCGGTCTGACGGGTTGGCCGGTGCGGATGGAGAGGTCGGCGGCGAGGCAGATGGCAAGGCTGTCCACCGCCTCCTGCATGTGGCGGGTGAGGTCGGTGTCGTTGCGGATGGCCTCGATCAGGAAGGCCTGCTCGGCATCGCACAGCTCCTGGTGGCCGGGTTCGTCGGGCAGGTCGATGAGGCGGTCGTCGCCGGGGCGGTGCATCAGCAGGGCGCCGACACGGGTGTGGCCGTCGACGGAATCGCTGTCGCCCTTGTCCGCGTCCTTGATCGAGACGGCGCCGTTCGGGCTGACCACGTCCTTCACGAAGAAGGCGGTTTCAGACATCATCGGGCCCCAGCCGGCCTCGTACCAGCCGACGGAGCCGTCCTCGAACCGGACCTGTAGCTGGCCGTAGTTGTACATATCCTCTGGGATCTCGTCCGAGAGGCGCAGGCCGATGCCGGTGACCTGCACGGGGCGCGAGCCGCAGATCTGGCACATCACGTCAACGTAGTGCACGCCGCAGTCGACGATGGGAGAGGTGGTCTGCATCAGCGCCTTGTGGGTTTCCCACGTCGCGCCCTCGGACTGCTGGTTGAGGTTCAGCCGGAACACGTAGGGGCCGCCAAGCGCCTTCGCCTCGTCGATCAGCCGCATCCACGAGGGGTGGTGCCGCAGGATGTAGCCCACGACCAGCTTGCGGTTCAGACGGGCTGCCGTCTCGGTCACGCGGCGGGCGTCGGTGACGGTCAGCGCCAGCGGTTTCTCGACGAAGACATGGGCACCGGCCTCCATCGCGGCGATGGCGTATTCGGCATGCGTGTCGGTGTAGGTGGCGACGACCACGAGATCCGGCTGCGTCGCTGCGAGGGCGGCGTGGAAGTCGGTGAAGACCGGGTAGGGCAGGCGGGGATCGGCGTCGGGCGAGCGCTTGACGATGCCGACGATCTCGCTTTCGGGATGGGTGTGATGGGCCATGGCATGGGAGAAGCCCATGTTGCCGAGACCGGCGATGAGTACCTTCATTTGACGGCCCCCGAGGTGATGCCGCGGATCAGTTGCCGCGAGAAGATGACGTAAAGGACCATGACCGGCAGGATCGCCATGGAGAGTGCGGAGAGCACCGCGTTCCAGTCGGTCACGAACTGCCCGATGAAGACCTGGCTGCCGAGCGTGAGGGTCTTCACCTCTTCCGCCGGGGCGAGGATCAGCGGGAACCAAAGGTCGTTCCAGATCGGGATCATGTTGAACACCGCCACCGTGGCGAGCGCCGGGCGGACCAGCGGCAGCACGAGGCGGAAGAAGATCGCGTATTCGCTGAGCCCGTCGATGCGGCCGGCGTTCTTGAGGTCGTCGGAGACGCCCTTCATGAACTCCGACAGGATGAAGACGGCGAGGGGCAGGCCCTGCGCGGTGTAGACGAGGATCAGCGCCCACAGCGTGTTCACCAGCCCGGTCGAGACCATCATTTCCAGGATCGCGACGGTGCCGATCCGGATCGGGATCATGATCCCCAGCGCGAGGTAGAGCGCCATGATGGTGCTGCCCTTGAAGCGGTACTCGGCCAGCGCGAAGGCCGCCATGGCCCCGAAGAGCAGGATGAAGAACAGCGAGGCGACGGTGACGACGAAGGAGTTCTGGAAATAGAGGAAGAAGTCGCCCTGCTTCAGCACCGTCTCGTATCCCACGAGCGAGAAGCTCTCGCCGTTGGGCAGGGCCAGCGGTTCGCGGAAGATGGCGCGGCGGCTCTTGAAGCTGTTTACCACGATCACGAAGACCGGGAACAGCGCGATCAGCACGTAGAGGATCAGCGCGCCGTGCATGGCGAAGAGGTTCGGGGTGACGCGGCGTGTGGACATGACCTTCCCCTCAGAACTGGTAGTGGCGCAGGCGCCGCTGGATGCCGAAGAGGTAGATGCAGACCCCGATCAGGATGATCCCGAACATTGCGGAGGCGATGGCAGAGCCCATGTAGGGGTCGCCCAGCTGCAACTGGAAGCCGAAGAAGGTGCGGTACATGAAGGTGCCGAGGATGTCGGTGGAGAAATCCGGCCCCGCCAGCGCGCCCTGCGCGGCATAGATCAGGTCGAAGGCGTTGAAGTTGCCCACGAAGGTCAGGATCGAGATGATGCCGATCGACGGCAGGATCAGCGGCAGCTTGATCTTCCAGAAGGCCGAGAGGCCGGTGATGCCGTCGACCTCGCCTGCCTCGAGGATTTCCTCGGGGATCGACAGGAGGGCGGCGTAGATCAGCATCATCGGGATGCCGACGAACTGCCAGACGGAGATCAGCGCCAGCGTGGTCAGGGCGTATTCCTCCTTGCCCAGCCACGGCGCGAACAGCGACTTGAGCCCGATGGCGTCCAGCATCGACGGCGCGATGCCCCAGATCGGCGACAGGATCAGCTTCCACGCGAAGCCCACGATGACGAAGCTGAGGATGGTGGGGACGAAGATCGCGGTGCGGTAGAGGGCGGCGAACCGCAGTTTCGGCGAGGACAGGAGCGCCGCCAGTGCTATGCCGATGGGGTTCTGCACCAGCATGTGGATCAGGAAGAACCAGAAGTTGTTCGCCAGCGCGTTCCAGAACTGTTCGGACCAGTTCGGGTCGAGGAACAGGCGCCTGAAGTTGGCGAGCCCGACGAAGACGCGCGCCTTTTCCTCGGTGTTGAACAGCGCGAGGCGCAGGGTGTCGAACAGCGGGAAGATCATCACGGCCGTGTAGACCAGCACCGCGGGGGCGAGGAACACGACGACATGCCATCGGATGCGGCCCATGGGCTTTCACCTCGTCTGTCGGGGGAAAGGATCGGGCGGCAGACGCCCGGCGGGTCGGAGGTGGCCGGGCGAAGGGACGCCCGGCCGGAGGTCAGCTTACTGCTGGTTCTCGTACCAGGAGGCCAGGCCTTCCTGCAGGCGGTTGGCCGCCTCTTCCGGGGTCTCCGTGCCCTTGATCACGGCAGCGGAGGCATTCCACAGCTCGTTCTCGAGGTTAGGCGTGCCGCGCGACAGGATCTGGTAGGAGGACCGGATCGTGCTTTCGCACTCGTCACGCCAGCTTGCGAACTCGGCCGCCAGCGGGTCGGTGATCTCTACCGGGTCGGAGGCCAGCGGGTAGAAGCCCGGCAGCGCGTTGGCGAAGATCTTGGAGAATTCCGGCGACGCCACCCAGTTCAGGAAGGTCTTTGCCTCTTCCGGGTGCTCGGTCGCGGCGTTCATGCCGATGCCAATGTCGGTGTGGTCGGAGATGTAGCAGGTGTCGCCCTCGGCCACGACCGGCGGCGGGAAGGCCCCCATCTCGAACTCGGCGAGGTTGTTGAAGCCCGACACTTCCCACGAACCCGCCGGGTAGATCGCCGCGCGGCCCAGGGTAAAGACGTTCTGGCTGTCGGGGTAGGTCTGTGCCTCGAAACCGTCGCCCAGATAGTCGCCCCACTTTGCCAGCTCGGAGAAGACCTCGGTGAACTGCGGGTCGTTCAGCTTTGCGTCGCCGGCGATCAGCGCGTTCCGGCCTTCCTCGCCCTTCCAGTAGGTCGGGCCGATGTTCTGGTAGCCCATGGTCGCGGCTTCCCACTGGTCGTTGGTGCCCATCGCCATCGGGATGTAGGTGCCGTCTTCCTTGATCTTGTCCAAGACGTCGTAGAATTCCGCCACGGTGGTCGGCTCTTCGAGGCCCAGTTCCTCGAAGATCTCCTTGTTGTAGATGAAGCCGTGGATCACGGCGCCCATCGGAACGCAGAAGGGGTGTTCGCCGTCGTCGGTGATCCATGCGGATTTAGCCACGTCGGAGAAGTTCGCCATGCCTTCGAGGTCGGACAGGTCGGCCAGCTTGCCGCCTTCGTACAGCGCGAGAGAGGCGTCGAACGGGCGGCAGGTGATGATGTCGCCCGCCGACCCTGCGTCCAGCTTGGAATTCAGGATGGCGTTGTATTCCGCCGGGGCGGAGGGGGTGAAGTTCAGCTTGATGCCGGGATGCTCGGCCTCGAAGGCCGGGATGATCTCGTCCTGCCAGATCGTCAGGTCGTCGTTGCGCCAGCTCTCGATGGTCAGCGTGACGTCCTGGGCCCATGCGCCGGTGCCCAGCACGCTCAGCAGAAGGGCGCCTTTGAGTGTCTTGGTCATGTGTCTTTCTCTCCTTGTTGGAAAAGGCCCTGTTTCAGGCTCTTCTGGTTTTCGGTGTCTCTGCCTGCAGCGCCTGCCGCAGGACCTGCCCGCTGGCATCGAGGATGCGGCGGGCGTCTTCGGGATCGTGCCCCAGCGCCACGAGGACGGCGGGTTTCACGTTGTATCCGGTGGCCTCCAGCGCGGCGCGGGCGGCGTCGGCGGGGACCGCTGCGATGCGGGCGACGATGGTTTCGGCCCGGGCGCGCAGCTTGATGTTGTCAGGGCGCAGGTTGACCATCATGCCGTCATGGACATGGCCCAGCAGCACCCCCGCGAGGGTCGAGATCATGTTGAGCGCGATCTTCTGCGCGGTGCCCGCGCCAAGGCGGGTCGACCCCTCGACCACCTCGGGCGGGGTGGGCACAGCGATGGCCGTGTCCGCGAGGGTCAGGAGCGGGCTGCCCGGCATGTTGGCGACGCCGACCGTGGCGATCCCCCTCGTCTGCGCGGCGCGGGTCATCGCGAGGGCCTGCGGGGTCGTGCCGGAGGCGGAGATGGCGATCAGCAGGTCGCCGGGCGACATGGCGGCAGCGACGGTTTCCGCCTCCGAGGTGTCATCTTCGGTATGGCCGGGCATCCGCGCGTCGGTGGGGATGCCGCCCGCCATGACGATGCGCACCTGCGCCGGGTCGATGCCGTAGGTGCCGGGCAATTCGCAGGCATCCGCCAGCGCCATCAGGCCCGAGCTTCCGGCGGCGGCATAGACCACGGTCCCGCCGTTGCGCAGGGTGTCGGCCATGCGGTGCGCGGCCTCCTCGATCCCCGGCAGGGCGTTCCCGACGGCACGCGCGGCGTCGGTCTGCGCATCCAGCATGGTGCGCAAGGCCGCATCAGGGCGCAGGGCGTCGATGGAGGTCATGGCGGCAGCCTTCGGTGAGTCGGGTGGCAGTTTCTCAAGACCATACCTAAACAATACCTTTAAGCAAGAACTCTTTTCAATTGGTCCTGTCCGGCGCAAATTTGCGGCTATTGGTATTGTTTTGGTGTTCCCATGCGCGCAGCCTCGTGGTATTGCTTGCGCCATGACAGAGGCACCCACACCCTTTGCGATCGGACTGGACGGCGGCGGAAGCGGCTGTCGCGTGGCGATCTGCGATGCCTCCGGCGCCATCCTCGGTCGTGGCGAGGGCGGGCCTGCCAATGCCACCACCGATTTCGACGGCACGGTTCGTCACCTTTGCGCGGCGCTCGACATTGCCTGTGTCGGTGCGGGCGTGACGGTTGCCGATCTGGCGGAGGTGCCCGCGCATGCGGGGCTGGCGGGGGTGATCTCGGCGGAGGTGGGCGACCGCGTGGCCGCCGCGCTGCCGCTGCGGCGGGTCACCGTGACCGAGGACAGCGACACCATGCTCGCCGGTGCGCTCGGGCCACAGGACGGGGCGCTGGCCGCCATCGGCACCGGCAGCTTCTTTGCCCGGCAGGCCGGGGGCGTCTCACGCAGTGTCGGCGGCTGGGGCTTCCAGCTTTCGGATCAGGCGTCGGGCGCGTGGCTGGGGCACGAGCTGATGAAACTGGCTCTGCACGTGAGCGACGGGCTGGTGGCGGAGTCGCCGCTGGCGCGCGCCGTGCTGGACGAGATCGGCGGGCCGCCGGGCCTCGTCGCCTTTGGCCGCCGCGCCTTTGCACATGATTACGCCGCCTATGCCCCGCGCATCGTGGAGGCCGCGAAGGCCGGGGACAGCGCGGGCCTGTCGCTGATGTGGCAGGGCGCGACCTTCCTGCGGTTCGCGCTCGACGGGCTGGGGCACCGCGCGGGCGAACCGCTGTGCCTGACCGGCGGGGTGGGGGTGCACTACGCGCCCTACCTAGACGACCTGACGCTGATTGCCCCGAAGGGCAGCGCGCTCGACGGAGCGCTGGCGCTGGCGCGGAGGATCCCGGCATGAGCGTGGTCGACTTCCTGAAGCCGCACGACTGGTACAGGCCCGAGGCCGGGCCGCGCTACCTGCAGCTCCGCAACCGCCTGTCCGAGGGCGTGGACGGCGGGCTTCTGGCCCCGGGCAGCCCGCTGCCGCCCGAACGTGAGATCGCCACGATCACCGAGTTCAGCCGCGTCACCGTCCGCAAGGCGATCCAGTCGCTGGTGGACGAGGGCCGGATCGTGCAGCGGCAGGGGTCCGGGTCCTTCGTCGCTTCGACCCCGGCGAAGGTGAACCAGACCCTGTCGCGCCTCACCTCCTTCACCGAGGACATGGCCCGCCGCGGCATGAGCGTCACGGTGCAATGGCTGGAGCGCGGCTTCTTCATGCCGACCCCCGAAGAGGTCGAGGCCCTTTCACTGAAGGAGGGCGATTCCGTCGCCCGGATCGCGCGGTTGCGGCTGGCGGACGGTGCGCCGATGGCGATCGAGCGCGCCTCTCTGCCGACCGACATCCTGCCCAACCCGCTGGAGGTCACCCAGTCGCTTTACGCCGTGCTCGACGCCCATGGCACGCGGCCGGTGGTGGCGCTGCAGAAGATCACCGCCGTGATCGTCGACGGGCCGGACGCCGCCTTGCTGGACCTTGCGCCCGGAAGCGCCGGGCTGAGGATCGAACGAACCTCCAGCCTCGCCTCCGGGCGGGTCTGCGAATTCACCCAATCCCTCTACCGCGGCGATGCCTATACCTTCGTCGCCGAACTGCGCCTGCAAAAGGAAGACCGATGACCGAGACCCACATGCGGCGCGAAGTGCTGGAAATCCCCGACGCGGTGGAGCGGCTGCTGAGCCGTGGCGGCGACGCGATCCGGGGCGCGGCAGAGGCGCTGCGCGCGCGCGACCCGGCGTTCTTCGTCACCGTGGCGCGCGGCTCTTCGGACCATGCCGCAACCTACTTCAAGTACGTGGCCGAAATCCTCGCCGGGCTGCCCGTGGCCTCTGTCGGGCCGTCGGTCGCCTCGATCTACGGGGCGCGGCTGAAGGTAAAGGGCGCGGCCTGCCTTGCCGTGTCGCAATCGGGGATGAGCCCGGACATCGTCGCCATGGTGCGGATGATGCAGGAGGAAGGCGCGCTGACGGTCGGGCTGACCAACCACCTTGATTCCCGGCTGGCAGAGGTCTCGGACCACGCGCTTGCGCTGCACGCCGGGCCGGAGCTGTCGGTGGCGGCCACGAAGACCTTCGTGAACTCGGCGGTCGCGGGCGTCTGGCTGCTGGCGGAACTGGTGCAGGACGACGCGCTTAGGGCGGCGATCCATGGCTTGCCGCAGGCACTGGCAGAGGCCGTCTCCGCCGACTGGTCGCCGCTTGCCGCAGAGCTGCAAACGGCGGAGGCGCTCTATTGCCTCGGGCGCGGGCCGGTCTTTGCCTTCTCGAACGAAGCGGCGCTGAAGTTCAAGGAGACCTGCCAGCTTCATGCGGAAAGCTATTCCTCGGCGGAGGTGCTGCACGGCCCGGTCAGCATCGTCGAGCGCGGCTTCCCGGTGATCGCGCTGGCGGTGCAGGACGCGGCCCAGGGCGCGCTGATCGACGTGGCCGAACAGGTGGCCGCGAAGGGCGCGAAGGTCTTTACCACCTCGCGCAAGGCAACCACCGCGACGGCGCTGCCCGCGGTGCGCACGGGCCATCCGCTGACCGATCCGATCTCGTTGATCGCGTCGTTCTACGCGATGGTCGAACAGGTCGCCGTGGCGCGCGGGGTGAATCCCGACGCGCCGCGCCACCTGCGCAAGGTGACGGAGACCACGTGATGCGCTACCTGCACGCCCCCGAGATCTTCGACGGCGTCCGCCACCTGACCGAACACGCGCTGGCGGTGGAGGACGGGCGGCTGAAGGCCATCGTGCCGCTGAAGGACGCGCCGGCGGCCGAACGCCTCGACGGGACGATCCTGCCGGGGTTCGTCGACCTGCAGGTGAACGGCGGCGGTGGCGTGCTGTTCAACGAAGAGACCACGGTTGAGGGGCTGCGCACCATCGCGGAGGCACACGCCCGTACCGGCACCACGCATATCCTGCCGACGCTGATCACCGACACGCCGGACAAGGTGCGCGCCGCCACCGACGCGGTAGAGCAGGCGGTGGCGCAGGGCGTTCCGGGGATCGTCGGTCTCCACCTCGAAGGGCCGCACCTGTCGCTGGCCCGAAAGGGTGCGCACGACCCCGCCCTGATCCGTCCGATGACGGAGGCCGATGCCGCGGTGCTGACCGATGCCGCCGCCCGCCTGCCGAACCTGAAGGTGACGATCGCACCTGAATCCGTGCCGCTCGACATGGTGCACAGGCTGGTGCGCGCCGGGGTGATCCTGTCGCTGGGGCATACCGATTGCAGCTACGAGACCGCCTGCGCCTATTTCGACGCGGGCGTGCGCTGCGCCACGCATCTGTTCAACGCGATGAGCCAGATGGGCAACCGCGCGCCGGGCATGGTGGGGGCGATCCTTGACCGGCCCGACGTGTCGGCCGGGATCATCGCCGACGGCATCCACGTGCACACCGCCGCGCTGCGCATTGCGCTGAACGCGCACAAGGAGCAGGGGGCCCTGTTCCTCGTGACCGACGCCATGCCACCGGTGGGCTCCGACATCACCGAATACGTGCTGAACGGGCGCCGCGTGCTGCGCCGCGAGGGGCGGCTGACGCTTGAGGACGGGACGCTTGCCGGGGCCGACCTCGACATGCCGACCGCGCTGAAGGTGCTGGACGGGATCGGCGTGCCGCGCATCCGGGCGCTGGCGATGGCCACCTGCCTGCCGGCGCGGCTGCTCAAGACCCCCGGAAACGCGGGCCATTTCAAGCCGGGCGACCGCTTCGACGGCATCCGGCTGGACCCCGAAGGGCGCTTCGTCCCGCTCTGACGGGTATCGCACCCTCGTAGCCGGGGTGCCGATTTGGTGTGCTTGAAGATCGGACGGAGGCCATGTGTGCCCTCGTCTCAGCGCCTGTGCCGCCGACCCCCATGGATTTTCGACGCAAGGACGCCGGTTTCCCGCGGCCGCCGGTTGTGGCGTGCTGCCCGGCCCTCGCTGCCTCCCAGCATGCGAATCTTGTCAGAAACGCAACAAACAGACCGATATTTGCAATATTGGTCATCCCGCCGATTGGATAACCTGATGACGGGAGACGCGCTCCGGCGCGGCGGACAAGGATTTTGGGGGAGGACACATGTTCAGAATATCGAAAAGGACGCTTTGCCGTTCGATGGCCGGAGTGCTGGCGATGGCTGGGGCAACGGCCTGGGCGGGACCGGAGGACGACACCCTTCGCGTCGCCATGGCCGAGGAAATTCTCAATCTCGACTACAACTACACCACCAAGCGCGAATACATCATCCTTGCGCAGCTCACCGACGCCAAGCTGTTCGAGTTCGATCCCGAGACACAGGACGTGGAGCCGTCCGTCGCCTCGGGTTTCGAATGGGTCGATGACACCACGCTCGACGTCATTTTGCGCGATGATGTGCTGTTTCATGACGGCAGCAAGCTGACCGCCGAGGACGTGGCCTACACCTACAACTGGCTGCGCGATCCCGACAGCGAGGCGAACGCGACGGGCGTGGTGGAGCGCTGGCTGGAAAGCGCCGAGGTCGTGGCGCCGGACCGTGTCCGGTTCCACATGACGTCCGTCTATCCGCTTGTGCTGCGCGACATGGCCAGCCGGATCATGCTGCGCAAGGACGGCACCTACGACGCGGGCGGCGAGATCGACCGCGACGCCATGTCGAGCGACCTTGTGGCGACCGGCCCCTACCGCGTCGAAAGCTTCGAGCCCGGGACCGAGCTGGTCCTGAAACGGTTCGACGGCTACTTCGGCGAGGCTCCGGCCATAGAAACCATCGTGGTACGCAACATTCCCGACATCGGCACCCAACAGGCAGAGCTGATGTCCGGCGGGATCGACTGGATGTTCAAGGTGCCCGAGGACGTGGCCGCCGCAGCAGGCGCCCATCCGGCCGTGGAGTACCTGAGCGGGCCGGACCTTCGCGTCGGCTTCGTGGTTCTGGATGCCGCTGGCTGGACCGATCCCGAAGGGCCGCTGACCGACGTGAAGGTGCGCCAGGCGATCAATCACGCGATCAACACGCCGGAGATCGCCGAGTTCCTGATGGGCGGATCGTCCGAACCGATCCACACCGCCTGCCACCCGGCGCAGTTCGGCTGCGACCAGTCGGTGACGCGCTACGAATACGACCCGGAAAAGGCAAAGGCGCTGCTGGCCGAGGCGGGCTACCCCGATGGCTTTCCGCTCGACCTCTGGGCCTACCGCGACAAACCGGTGGCAGAGGCGGTTGCCTCCGATCTTGCGGCTGCGGGGATCGACGTCAACCTGCGCTACGTGAAGCTGGAGAGCCTGAACCAGGCGCGCGCTTCCCGCGACATCGCGGCCTACATCGGGACGTGGGGGTCCGGCGGGACCGCCGACACGGCGGCGATTGCGCAGATCCACTTCGGCGACTCTGACCGCAACCTGACCGGCGATGACGCACTGTCCGGGATGGTCGCCGCCGCCGAGCAGACCGCCGATCCTGAAGAGCGCAAGGCCTTCTATACAGAGGCCCTGGGCCGGATCGCGGATCAGGCCTACTGGGCGCCGCTGGTGTCCTACACGGCGAATTATCTCGTCGCCTCTGACCTCGATTTCCCGCTCAGTCCCGACGGCCTTCCCCGGCTGCAGCAGGCCAGCTGGAAATGAAACCGGAACCGCGAGCGGGCCACCGCCCGCCCGCTTCCCGCAGGACACGATAAGACATGCTCAAATACATCGCACTCAAGAGCCTGCTCGCGATCCTCGTCGCCTTCACGGTCTCTCTTGCGGCGTTCCTTCTGCTGAACGTCGCCTCTGACCCCGCGCAGGCCATCGCGGGCGAGGATGCCACGCCCGACGTCGTCGAGACGATCCGCGCCCGCTACGGCCTCGACCGGCCGATATACGAGCGGTACGTGTCGTGGCTGGCCGGGGTGGCGACCGGCGACTTCGGCGAAAGCTACTACTGGCACAAGCCGGTGGCCGAGCTGGTCGCCGACCGCGCCGACGAGACGCTGACGCTGGCGCTGTCGGCGCTGCTGGTCACCATCGTGATCGCCATTCCGCTGGGCGCGCTGGCCGGTCTCAACCCCAATTCGTGGATCGACCGGATGGCGCTGGGGGTCGCGGTCTCGGCGCAGGCCATCCCGAATTTCTGGCTTGGGCTGATCATGATCATCCTCTTCGCGGTGATGATCCCCGTCTTCCCGGTCTCGGGCGACAACACCTGGTATCACTTCGTGCTGCCCGCGATCGTTCTGGGCGCCTCCTCGGTGCCCGCGGTGATGCGGCTGACACGGACCGGGCTGATCGAGGTGATGAGCGCCGACTACATCCGCACCGCCCGGTCCAAGGGCTTTCGCGGCACCACGCTCCTGCGGCGGCATGCCCTGCGCAACGCCATCCTGCCGGTGATCTCGGTGCTGGCGGTGCAACTGGGCCAGAAGTTCGGAGGCTCGGTCATCACCGAGAGCATCTTTGCGATCAACGGGCTGGGGCGGCTGGCGCTGGAATCCATCCTCGGGGCCGACATCCCGACAGTGCAGATGCTGATCTTCGTCTTCGCAATCGTCTTCGTAGCCATGAACCTGCTCGCCGACATCCTGAATGCGGCGCTCGACCCGAGGATCAGAATCGGATGACCGACACAGATATCTCAATCGCGGCCGTCGAAACCCGGCCCGAAGCCGAAGGCCTTTCCCCGGGCCAGGTGTTCCGCCAGAGGATGTTCGGCCACACCGGCTTCCTGATCGGCGCGGGCCTCATCGCCCTGATGACGCTGGTCGCGATCTTCGCGCCGCTGCTGGCGCCGCACGATCCCTTTGCGCAGAACCTCTCGGCACGGATGCTGCCGCCGTTCTGGGGCGAGGGCGGATCGCCCGAGTACCTGCTGGGCACGGACCAGAACGGGCGCGACTATCTCAGCCGGCTGATCTACGGCACGCGCATCTCGATCACCATCGGCATCGGCGCGGCCAGCATCGGGCTGCTGATCGGCGTCACGGCGGGGGTGCTCGCCGGTTACTTCGGCGGCTGGGTCGATCACGCCATCAGCTTCCTGCTGACCGCCCAGCTTGCGCTGCCGGGTCTTCTGCTGGCCATGGCGCTGGTCTTCATCATCGGCCCGTCGATCTGGGTGGTGATCGGGATCGTCGGCGTGCTGCACTGGACCTATTACCTGGTGGTCACCCGTTCGGCCACGCAGCGGCTGCGCAACCTCGATTTCGTCGCGGCAGCGGCCTCTTCGGGGGCCAGCGCGCCGAAGATCATCCTGCACGAGATCCTGCCCAACCTCGTGCCGCAGATCATCGTGATCTTCACCTTCGAACTGGGCATCGCGATCCTCGCGGAATCGAGCCTGTCCTTCCTCGGGGTCGGCATCCAGCCGCCCACGCCCTCCTGGGGCCTGATGATCGCCGAGGGCAAGCAATCCATGTTCTTCCGCCCGTGGCTGGTGGTGCTGCCCGGCATCTGCCTGTTCCTGCTGGTCATCGGGGCGAACCTGATGGGTGACGGATTGCGGGACATCACTTCGCCGGAGGGGCGCAACGAATGACGAGCTTTCTCGAAATCGCCAACCTGAACGTGAGCATCCGCCTGCCGCATGGCCGGCTACGCGCGGTGCGCGACACCACCCTGACGCTGGAGAAGGGTGAGTCGCTTGGCATCGTCGGCGAAAGCGGGTCGGGCAAGTCCATGACGGCGCTGGCGCTGATGCGGCTTCTGCCGCGCAGCGCAACCTGCGAGGCTGAGGTGCTTCGGTTCGACGGTCTGGACCTCGCGACGCTCGACGACCGCCGGTTCGCCCATACGGTCCCGGGCACCGGCATCGGCATGATCTTCCAGGAGCCGATGACCTCGCTCAATCCGGTCTACACCATCGGGCGCCAGATGACCGAGGCCGCGGTCTATCGCGGGCTGATGTCGTCGGGCGAGGCGCGGAAGAAGGCGATTGCGCTGCTCGACCGCGTGGGCATTCCCGACCCCGAGGGCCGGATGTCGCAGTACCCGCACCAGATGTCGGGCGGCCAGCGTCAGCGTGTGATGATCGCGATGACTTTGATGCTCGACCCGAAACTGCTGATCGCGGACGAGCCGACGACCGCGCTCGACGTGACGGTGCAGGCGCAGATTCTCGATCTGCTGGACGATCTGCGGCGCGAGCGTGACATGGGCATGATCCTGATCTCGCACGACCTGGCAGTGGTCGCGCAGCGCACCGATGCGGTTGCGGTCATGTACGGCGGCGAAATCGTCGAACAGGGGCCGGCGGATTCGGTGCTGCGCAATCCTTCGCATCCGTACACCCAGTCGCTCCTGAACGCGATCCCGCAGCTTTCGGGGTCGCCCGGCCGTCTCGGCGCGATCCCCGGGGTGGTGTCGACCGTGATGGAGGAACCGAAGGCCTGCATCTTTGCCCCCAGGTGCGCACACGCCCACGCCGCCTGCACCGCGCACCGCCCGCCGGTGCGCGAGCATGACGCCGGGCATACCTGCCGCTGCGTGCTGGAAACGCCGCCCGCGGTGGAGACGTCGCTGACCCCGTTGCGCGCGGCCAAGCCTGCGCCGGATGCCGAGGCGGTGCTGTCGGCGCGCAACATCACCCGGGTCTACCAGTCGCGGCGGGGCATGTTCGGCCCGATGCGAGAGATCAGGGCGCTGGACGGTCTTACCGTGGAGCTGCGCAAGGGCGAGACGCTGGCCATCATCGGCGAAAGTGGATCGGGGAAGTCGACGCTGGCGCGCATCCTGCTGGGCCTCGACGAGCCGACCTCGGGAGAGGTCTTCATGCTGGGACGTCCGGTCGCTAGCCTCTCCACTCAGGAACGCGCCCGGTTCGTCCAGCCGGTGTTCCAGGATCCCTATTCCTCGCTCAACCCGCGGCGGCGGCTTGCGGATATCATCGCCTGGCCGCTGCAGCTGACCGGGGAATACGATGCGGCCACACGTCAGGCGAAGGTCCGCGACGCGCTGGACCTCGTGGGGCTGCCGCGCCGATTGCTGCACGCCTACCCTTCGCAGTTGTCGGGCGGCCAGCGGCAGAGGGTGGCGATTGCCCGGGCGCTTGTCACCAGGCCGGAGATCCTCGTGTGCGATGAGCCGACCTCCGCGCTCGACGTCTCGATCCAGGCGCAGATCCTGAACCTGCTCGACGATCTGAAGGCCGAGATGGGGCTGACCAACCTGTTCATCACCCACGACATGGCCGTGGTGCACCAGATCGCCGACCGGGTGGTGGTGATGCTCGATGGCCGGATGGTCGAGGAGGGCGATGCGCGGCAGGTCCTGCGCGCGCCTGCGAACGCGTACACGCGCCGGCTGGTGGCCGCGGCGCCCCGCTTCGATGCCATCTCGCCGGAACATGAGGACGTGCAATGAATTCGCCCGTAAGCGGTCTTGAGTGCAGCGGACGGCCCGGTGGCGCGCTGACCCCGCAGACCCTGTTTTCCCGTGAATCGCTCTGGCAATCCTGGCTGGACGTGGAGGCCGCGCTGGCAGAGATCCAGGCCGAGATGGGGATGATCCCGGACTGGGCGGCCACGCAGATCCGGCAGGCCGCGACCGTCGACCAGATCGGCGCCGATGTTCTGGAACGACACATCCGCCGGACGATGGCGCCGGTCATGTCGCTCACGAGGCTGCTGGCGGAGGCCGCCGGTGAGGCGGGCAGTTACGTGCATTGGGGCGCCACGACGCAGAACGTCATGCAGACGGGCCGCATCCTGCTGATCCGCGAGGCGGACGAGGCGATCCGGACCAATCTCGCCACGGCGCTGCGGCTGCTGGCCGGGCTGGCCGACGAACACGCCACGACCCTGATGGCGGGCCGCACCAACCGTCAGCACGCGCTGCCGATCACCTTCGGGTTCAAGGTCGCGGGCTGGATCGAGGAACTGGGCCGGGCGGTGCAGCGGCTGGACGGCGGCGCGGACCGGCTGTTCTCGCTGCCGTTCGGGGGCGCGGTCGGCGCCTTCCACGCCTACGGGCCGGAGGGGCAGGAGCTGCACCGCCGTCTTGCCGAACGGCTAGGGCTGCGCGACCTGCTGGTGCCCGGCCGCGCGGTCAACGACCTTTTCGCGGATTATGTCATCCAGCTTTGCCTGCTTGCCATGACGATCGAGCGGATCGCGGGCGAAATCTACCTGCTGATGACGCAGGAAGTGGGCGAGCTTGCCGAGCGGCTGGAGGAGGGCACGGTCGGCTCGTCCACCATGCCGCACAAGATCAATCCTAAATTCGTGGTACGCGTCCTGTCCGAAGCCGCCGAGCTGCGGAACATGTCGGCCATGGCACTGGAAACCGGGCGGACGAGCCATGAGGGCGACGCGGCGGTCAACCAGTTGCTGGGGTCGATGCTGGACCGGGCCGTGCCGCTGGCCTGGCAACTGACCGAAGGCTTCCATGTCCTCCTGTCGCGTACCTCTGTCGACGTGGCCCGGATGGAGCGCAACACCCGCCTGACCCAGGGCGGGATCGCGACCGAGAACCTGATGATGAAGCTGGCGCCCAGAACCGGGCGCGCGAAGGCGCACGACATGGTGCATCACGCGCTTGGAAAACCTCGGGCGGACGGGGAGAGCGTCGTCGAAATCCTGCAATCGGATGCCGCCATCGCGGACCATCTGACGCGCGACGAGATCCGTCTGGCACTCGACCCCGCGGAGTACTGCGGAGACAGCGAACGCATCGCGAAGGAGGCGGCCGACATGGCGCGCGCCATCGCGGACCGGCTGGGCCTCGTCAGATCAGGTACATGAGGTCCGCCACCGCCGGGTAAGTGGCGCGCTGTTCCTCGACGTGGTCGCTCAGCGCGTCGAGGAACGGCTCTGCCAGGACGGGCCGCGATCCCTTGGCAAAGATCGCGGCGTAGGTGATCCAGTTGTCGCCTTCCACCGGCCGCAGGACATGGCGGTCGTGCAGGATGGCGGGGAAGAAGACCAGATCGCTGAGGGTCAGGCCGATGCCGCTGCGCACCATTTCGATGGTCACAACGGTCGAGCCCGTCTGGAACAGGATCCGCGGCCTGTAGCCGGCGCTGCCCATCAGTTCATCGAGCCGCACCCGCCACCGCTGACCTGCGGCCAGGGTCACGAACGGTTCTTCGGCCAGACGATCCACCGGGATTTCCTCCAGCTCTGCCAGCGGATGGTCGCGGGGCAGCAGGATGCACAGGCGCGCGCGCAGGATCGGGACGATGTCCAGCGGCACGATCTCGTTCTCCACCGGAAGAGAGATCAGCCCCACGTCATAGCCGCCCGCGGCCACCTTGCTCTCGATGGCGAACCGGCTTTCGACCTGGATGTTGCAGTTGCTGTTGCCCGCGGCTGCGTAGATCCGCGCCAGCGCCGGCACCACCAGCCCGTTCGCCAGCGGCGCCGCCGCGACGATGGACAGGGTCCGGTTGCCCCGGCTCGCGATGTCGCGCGCGATGTGCGGGATCTCCTTCAGCCCGTCGAGCGTGTTGGATATCTGCTGGTAGAACAGCGTGCCGTGTTCGGTGAGTTCCAGCGCGCGGCGCGACCGCGAGAACAGGGTCAGCCCGAGCTGGTATTCGAGCTGCGTCAGAAGACGGCTGGCCGCCGAATGCGACATGTTCGATCTGTTCGCAGCCTCCGACAGGGTGCCGGTGACCACGATGTCCCGAAAGAGCTGGAGGCCACGCAGGTTCATCGCCACCTTCTGTTGCGTTTCTTGCAACAGAAGGCATCAAGACAGCAATTTTGTCAAATGCGGCCGCAAGCTAACCTTTCCTCAGCCGCACCAATGAGACCCTTGAACAACGCGCGGCCTCGGGAGGATAACAATGATACGAAATAGGACCGGGCTTGTTTCGGCCTGTCTGATTGCTGCGGCCCCGCTACTGGCGGGCACGGCTCTTGCGGACAAGTCGGACGACACCATGCGTGTCGCCTTCACCGAGGACATCATCAACCTCGACTACAACTTCACGACGAAGCGCGAGTACATCATCATCTCGGAACTGATCGACGAGACGCTTCTCGCGATCAATCCCTCCGACGGCAGCTACGCGCCTGCGCTGGCGTCCGATTACACGCAGGTCGATCCGGTGACGCTGGACGTCACGCTGCGCCAGGGCATCGTGTTCCACGACGGCACCGAAATGACCGCCGAGGACGTCGCCTACACCTACAACACGGTGGCCTCCGGGGAGTCGCAGAGCCTGTCCGGCGCGCGGATCGAGGTCTGGTTCGACCGCGCCGAGGTGCTGGAGCCCTACAAGGTCCGGTTCCATTTCAAGCAGCAGTATCCGCTGGCCCTGCAGGACATGGCGATCCGGGTGCCGATCCGCAAAGCCGGCACATACGGGACCGATGGCACCATCGACGTGAACGCGGCGTCGGGCGGGCCGGTGGGGCTTGGGCCCTACAAGGTCACGTCCTTCGAACCGGGCGACGAACTCGTGCTCGAACGCTTCGCGGACTACTACGATGGCAGCCCGAAGGGCGATCCCTCCATCGGGACCATCGTCATCCGTTCGCTGCCCGACGAAGGGACCCAGCAGGCGGAACTGATCTCGGGCAGCATTGACTGGATCTACGACGTGCCGCGCGACGTGGCCGAGAACCTCGGCAACATGCCGCAGGTCAAGCACCTGTCGGGTCCCGACCGGCGCATCGGTTTCCTGATCCTCGATGCCGGGGGGCTTGCCGAACCGGACGGGCCGCTGACCGACGTCAAGGTCCGCCGCGCCGTGGCCCATGCCATCGACCGCGAGGAGATCGCCGCAGCCCTGATCGGCGGCGCGGCAGCCGCCATCGACGGCGCCTGCCACCCCTCGGAACTCGGCTGCAACCAGCAGGTGACGACCTACGAATACGATCCCGAAAAGGCGCGTCAGTTGCTGGCGGAGGCCGGGTATGAAGACGGGTTCGAGATGGAGCTTTGGGGCTATCGCGACAAGCCCATGGGCGAAGCCATCGTCGCGGACCTGAACGAGGTGGGCATCGACGCCACGCTGCGGCAGGTCAAGCTGGACAGCCTCAACGTGGCCCGCGCCAACCGCCAGATCTCCTCGTACTTCGGGACATGGGGCGGCGACACGGCTCCGCCGATCCGGCAGCACTTCGACCCGGACAGCGACCGCAACCTGTCCGGCGACGCCGAACTCGCGCAGATGGTGACGGACGCCTACGTTTCGCTGGACGCGGACGAGCAGGCCGACCTCTTCGCCAAGATCCACGCGCGGATCACCGACCAGGTGTACTGGGTGCCGCTGTGGTCGTACTCGGTGAACTACCTGACCGACCCGGATCTGGACTTTCCGACGGACGACGACGGGTTTCCGCGGCTCTACAAGGCCTCCTGGGGCGAGTGATGCGGATGGCCGGGGCGGTCTCATCCGTCCCGGCCTTGCCAATGGGGCACGGTGCCTGTCGGTCTGACGCTTCTGATCGTGCCAGTGGCGACTGGGACACCCGCACCGTATGAGGTACGGGTCGTCGCCTTTGAAGGGGCTCAGGACGCGGTGGCCGTTTCGTCCTGCCGTTGCGTCGACCGCGCCGGTCCGTCCACGATCATCATCGGACATCCGCGCGAACACCGCTCCACCCGGCTGTCAATGCCGTAAAGCGTGCCGATCAGTTCCGGCGTCAGGACCTCTAGCGTCGGCCCGGTGGCAAGGATGCGGCCCCCGGCCAGGGCCATCACCGTCCTGCAGGCGCGCATCACCTGGTTGAGGTCGTGCAGCGCGAGGATGACCACCGCGCCGGTGTCCTCCGCGTAGCGGTGCAGCGCATCCAGCACCTCGTATTGCCGGTAGAGGTCCAGCGCCGAGGTCGGTTCGTCCATCAGAACGACCCTGGGCCGCGTCACCAGCGTCTGCGCGACGCTGACGGCCTGCCGCTGGCCGCCGGAGAGCTCCGGCAACTGCCGGTTCGCCAGATGCGCCACGCCGAAGCGGTGCAGCACCTCGTCCACCGCAGCCAGCTCGGCTGTGGACAGGCGCCAGCTTCCGCCCCCCTGCTTCAGCGCGAGGATGACGGATTCGTAGACGGTCAGCGCCGCGCTCATGGCGGTGTCCTGCGGCATGTAGCGCAGGTCGGTGTCCTCCGCCCCGGAAAGGCGCACCTCTCCGGCACCGCGCAATTGTCCGGCAATGCGGCGGAAGAGGGTGGACTTCCCGGCGGCGTTTGCGCCGACCAGCGCGGTCAGGGCGCCGCCCGGTATATCGGGGGTGGAGACGTCGGACAGGATCTGGCGGCGACCGTAGCGGGCACCGACGCGGTCGAGAGCGAGGCTTACCATGACTTGCGGCCTTTCGTCAGGATCAGCGCGGCAAAGAACGGCACGCCGACCAGCGCCGTGATGATACCGATGGGCAGGACCGCGCCGGGCAGGATCGCCTTGGACAGGACAGAGGTCGCCGAGAGGATCAGCGCGCCGGACAGCATGGCACCGGGCAGGAAGAAGCGCTGGTCTTCTCCCAGCAGCAGGCGCGCCACGTGCGGGCCGACGATGCCGATGAACCCGATGGTGCCGACGAAGGACACCGGCACGGCGGCCAGAAGCGACACGAGGAACAGCGCCTCGAGCCGCAGGCGCTTCACCGGAACGCCCATTGCCGCCGCCCGGGTCTCGCCCAGCCGGATGGCGGTCAGCGCCCAGGCCCGGCGCGCGAACAGTGGTGTGCAGATCAGCAGGATTGCGGTTACGACGGCGACCTTGGGCCAGGTCGCCTTGGTCAGGCTGCCCATGGTCCAGAACACCACCGCCGAGAGCGCCTGCTCGGACGCGAAGTACTGAAGCAGGGCCAGCGCCGCGTTGAAGCTGAAGACCAGCGCGATGCCCAGAAGGACGATGGTTTCCACCGTCACGCCGCGCATCGTCGACAGGCCGAAGATCAGCAGCGCCGCCGCCATGGCCATGGCAAAGGCATTGATCGGCACCATCAGCGCGATGGCCGCCGGGAAGAGCGCAACCCCCAGCACCATCGCCAGCGCCGCGCCGAAGCTTGCGGCCGCCGACAGGCCGAGGGTGAAGGGGCTGGCCAGCGGGTTGGCGAGGATCGTCTGCATCTGCGCGCCCGCGAGCGACAGGCTGGCGCCGACGACGATTGCCAGCAGCGCCATGGGCATCCGGATGTCCCATATCACCACGCGCATCTGCACATCCGCGGCGCCGGGGGCAAGGACCGTATGCAACACGTCCCAAAGGCCATAGCGGGCCGGGCCGAGCGAGACGTCTACTGCAAGCGACAGCATCAGAAGAACGGTCAGGCCGCTGAGGATCGCGATCCGCCGGGCGACCAGCCCGCGGTAGCTGGCGGCGTGGGTGGGGGCATTCGTCGTGAGCGCAGCCATGGGTTCTCCGGAAGTTGGGGGCGGCCCGCAGGCTGCCCCGTCAGGTCAGTGCGTGGTCGGCGCTAGAGACACCCAGTAGCCCGGGTGGTAGTCGACCGGCAGGAACCGTTCGTGCAGTTCGACCAGCGTCGCATCGGGATCGAGATCCGGGAACAGATCCGGGTGCAGCCAGGTCGCGAGCCGCTGCACGGCGACAAAGCTGTAGGGGTTGTTGTAGAACTGGTGCCAGATCGCGTGGACCTGTCCGTCTTCCACCGCCTTGACGCCGGTGAAGCCGGGGCGCTCCATCAGCGCGGCCAGCTTTGCACGCGCCTCGTCCTCGTCCGATCCGGGGCCGACCCCGACCCAGGAACCGCCGGGCACGTAGGCTTCCCAGTTGCCGCCCGTCACGACGATCTGGTCGGGATCGGACGCGATGATCTGCTCGGCGTTGATCGTGCCGAAGGTGCCGGGGATGAAGGGCTTGGCCATGTTCTCGCCCCCCGCCAGTTCGACGAAGGTGCCGAAGTTGCCGTGGCCGAAGGACATGCAGCAGTCTTCGGAGTAACCGCCTGCGCGGTCGACGAAGACCAGCGGGCGGTCGAGGTCGTCCTGCGCGGCGATCACGTCCGTCACGCGCGCAATCTGTTCTTCGTAGAAGGCGTTGAATTCCGCCGCGCGGTCCTCCTTGCCGAAGAGTTCGCCGATGATGTGCATCGACTGTGCGGTGTGCTCGAACGGTTTTTCACGGAAGTCGACGTAGACGATCGGGATGCCGACCTTGGCCAGCTTTTCCTCGTAGCCCGCTTCATCTGTGGCCGCCTTGGCCTCGAGGTTCAGGATCATCACGTCCGGGTCCAGCGCCACTGCCTGCTCGATGTCGAAGGTGCCGTCCTTGAAGCCGCCGAAGGTCGGGATCTCCGTAAGCTCCGGGAACTTCTCGGCGTACATCTCGTAGCTTTCGGGGGCCGCCTGCAGAAGGTCGTCACGCCAGCCGACGACGCGTTTGAACGGGTCGTCCCTGTCGAGCACGGCGGCAAAGAAGATCTGCCGGCCTTCGCCGAGGATCACGCGGTCGGCGGGCCCGTCCAGCGTGACCTCGCGCCCGACGATATCGGTCACGGTTATGGGATCGGCCACCGCCTGAAGGGCGGGCAAGAAGGCCAGCGCAGTGGCGCCAAGCATCCGTTTCAGGGTCATGTTCGCTTCCTCGTATCGTGAACTGCCCTTGGGATGATTTATCCGAGTATTTTAGTCAAGATATAAGTTGACAAAAATCATTGGCTAAAGGAAATCCGTTGGAAAGCAAAGATGGAAGGTTCAATGAACAGTCATCCTCACAGCAATCGGGACATCCGCGACGAGATCCGGGACTACTGGTCCGACCGGGCCGCGACCTTCGACAACGATCCCGGCCACAAGATCGAAGACGGAGCCGAGATGGCCGCGTGGGAGGCCCTGTTCCGCAAGCACCTCGGCCCGGCGCGCGGCCGACGGCTGCTGGATCTCGCCAGCGGAACCGGGGAAATATCGCGGCTGTGCAAGGGGCTCGGGTTCGAGGTGACCGGGCTCGACTGGGCCGAACCGATGCTGGAGCGGGCGCGGATGAAGCTGCCGGATGTGACCTTTCTGCAGGCGGATGCCGAACGGACGATGCTGCCCTCGGGCTCTATGGACGTGATCGTCACGCGCCATCTGGTCTGGACACTGGTGGATCCCGCGAGCGCCTTTGCCGAATGGCACCGGGTGCTGGCGCCGGGCGGTACGCTTCTGCTGGTGGACGGCGATTTTGTCACCAGGGGGCTGCTGGCCCGATTTCTCCTGCGTGGCAGGACGGTGGATCGCGGGCGTATGGATCGTCATCAGCGGATTTTGCAGCGCGTACATTTTTCTCAAGGGGCGCGGGCGTCGTCGGTGTCGGACCTGCTGGCCGAGGCCGGGTTCACCGATCTGCGCACGGACAAGCGGCTGGGCCGCATACACCGCGCGCAGAGGTCGAACCTGGGCTGGCGCAAGTCGCTGCTGCGTCTGTCCGAACATCGCTACCTGATCCGGGCAACGAAGCCGGAGGGGATCGAACCGTAGGAGGTATGGATCGAAGGGGATGCGGCAGCGAACGGCCGATCGGTCTGGCCGCGTTGGAGGTCGGGGGCGGAGCTTTGCAATGCGCTGCAAGATGAAAGCTTGAACGCTGTCACCGGCGCTTGGTATCAAGACCCGTCCGCGGTTACGCCCGCGGCCCGTAATTTCCCCTGGACAGGCTGCCAAACGTGAAACCCGCACCGCTCATGTCACGCCGGTCCTCCGGCACCCCGTCTATCCCTGTCCGGGAGGTGCGCGCATGAAAGCGGTTGTCATCCATGGCGCGCGCGATCTGCGGGTCGATCCCTTCGAGGACGCCCTGCCGCCCGGCCCGGGCGAGGCCAAGGTCGCTGTCGCCAATGGCGGCATCTGCGGATCGGACCTGCATTACTACCTGCATGGCGGCTTCGGTGCGATCCGCGTTCAGCAGCCGATGGCGCTCGGGCACGAGGTATCCGGTGTCGTCACTGCCCTTGGCGCAGGCGTCGAGGGTCTGCGCGTGGGCGACAAGGTCGCGGTGAACCCGTCGCGGCCCTGCGGGGCCTGTGCCTATTGCCTGCGCGGACAACCGAACCAGTGCCTCGACATGCGGTTCAACGGATCGGCCATGCGCATGCCGCACGAACAGGGTCTGTTCCGGGAAACCCTGACGGTGCCCGTGCAGCTTCTCGAACGCTTCGATCCGGGGGCCGATCTGGCCCACGCCGCCATGACGGAGCCGCTCGCCGTATGCCTGCATGCGGTGCGGCAGGCGGGGTCTCTGGTCGGGCAGACGGTCTTTGTCGCCGGATGCGGTCCGATCGGATGCCTCACTGTTGCCGCCGCACGGCTGGCCGGGGCGACGCGGATCGTGGCCGCCGACATTTCGGACACGCCGCTCGCCATTGCCCGTGCGATGGGGGCCGACGAGACGATCAATCTTGCCACCGGGTCCGATGCGATGGAGCCGCTGAAGCGGGACAAGGGGCAGGTGGATGTCGGTTTCGAATGTTCCGGGGCGGCGCCCGCGTTGCGCGGGCTGCTCGACATCACGCGGGCCGGCGGCCGGATCGTGCTTGTCGGCATGGGTGGCGATGCGCCGCTGCCGTTGCAACTGACCGTCGCCAAGGAATTGACCCTGAAGGGCACCTTCCGTTTCCACGAGGAATTCGCCACCGCGGCGCGTGTCATCTCGGACGGGCGCATCGACCTGAGCCCCTTGCTGACCGGGGTCTACGAGATGGAGCAGGCCGTCGCGGCCTTCGACCTCGCAGCGGACAAGTCCCGCGCCATGAAGGTGCAGATCCGCTTCTCCGGCGGCTGAGACAGCGGGAAGACCTGACTGTTGGGGTTCGGGGCCTTCATGGCGGTGCGTGACGGTATTGATGCGAAGCTGTCAGGGTTGTGGCGGGCGGTCGCTGCCATGATGCATGCTCCGCCGACACGCTGCTCTGCTGCTGCCCGAGGGGGTGCGGGTCTAGGCTGGCCTCTGCACTGATCCGCCGACGATGTCTTGAACGCAGGCCAGATGGCGCTTTCTACAGCTGCGTCACTTCAACCTGTCGCAGATGATCGAACTTTCCAAAACCGCCGTCGGGCCGCGTGGGCGCTGACAGCTGCCGATACACGGTGCGCCAACCCTCCTGTTAAGGCCTCCGACTGCCCGCAGATCATGGCGGAGCACGTCATTCCGCGTTCAGGTATTGACATACGTCACACGTAACATGTTAAACATCACGAAACGAGGGAAGGGCGGCAGAGGAGGCCGCTCAAACCCGGGAGGAGACAGAATGACCCGCGAAAATGCACTGCGGACCCGGCTTGATACTGGCCTGCTCACCGTCGCGCCGGGGGCGCCCGATGCGCTTACCGCACGACTGGTGCAGGGGCAGGGGTTCGACGCTGTCTACATGACCGGGCTTGGCGCGACGGCGGCCCGCCTGGGCAAGCCCGACCTCGGCCTGATGACCCAGACAGAGATGGCAGATCATGCCCGCGCCATGGTGCGCACGGTGGACATCCCGGTGATCGCGGATGCCGACACGGGCTACGGCGGCGCACTCAACGTCGCGCGCACGGTCGAGGAATACCTGCAGGGCGGCGTCGCCGCGATGCACATCGAGGACCAGCTTTCCCCCAAGCGCTGCGGCCAGTTGGCAGGCGTAAGGCTCGTGTCGCCCGAGGAGGGCGCGCACCGCCTGAAAGCCGCCGTCGAGGCGCGCGGAACGGGCGATATCCTCATAATCGGGCGCACCGACGCGCTGCAGCCGCTCGGGCTCGACGAGGCGGTGGCCCGTGCGGCTCGGTATCGGGATGCCGGTGTCGATCTCGTTTTCGTCGACGGGGTGAAGACCCGTGCCGAGGTCGAGGCGATTGCCCGCCGGGTCGAGGGGCCGAAGGTGCTGAGCCTCGTCGACGGCACGGATGCCGCGTCGGTTTCCATCGAGGATGTGCGGCAAATGGGTTTCTCCGTCGTGATGTATGCGGTCACGACCCTCTTTGCGGCGGCCCATGCAAGCGCCACCGCGCTGGCGCGCCTCAAGAGCACGGGGCTCCCCGGAGGCGGCGACGCTTTGACCTACGCGGAATTCTGCGAGATCGTCGATCTGGCGAACCACCAGGACTTTGCCCACAGGCACGGCGAATGACCGCGACGGTCCTGATCACCGGGGCGGGCTCGGGCATCGGTCTTGCCGTGGCGCAGCGGGTTGTGGCGCGCGGCGCGCGGGCGATCCTGTGGGACATTTCCGGCCAGGCGCTCACGGCGGCGCAGCAGGAGCTTGGCGCGGCTGTCGAGACCGCCGTCGTCGATGTTTCCGATGCGGGTGCCATCGCCGGTGCCCCGCTTGAAGGTGTCACGCACCTCGTGAACAACGCGGGCGTCCTCGGGCAACGCATGGAATGGGGCGCGCTCGACGCGGAGCATCTGCAAGGCATCCTCGACGTCAACGTGGTTGGGCTGATGATGGTGACACAGGCCTTCATGAAGGCGCGTGTCCCGCATCCGCAAGCGGCGATCGTCAACCTCTCTTCCATCGCGGGGGAGAACGGCGGCGCGCCGGGATTTGCCGCTTATGGCGCGTCCAAGGGCGCGATCATGGCGTTGACACGGGCCATGGCGCGGGACTTCGCGCCCGACCTGAGGGTCAATGCGCTGGCCCCGGGCATCATCGACACGCCGATCCAGGACGCGGTGATGACGGCGCCGAATGCCCGCGCGCAGGCCGCGGAGGGCATCCCGCTGGGCCGGCTGGGCACGGCGGACGAGGTCGCGGGCACGGCCGAATGGCTGCTGTTCGACGCGCCCTACGTGACGGGCGAAATCCTCAAGGTTGCGGGAGGACGGCGGTGAAGCTGATCGACGGGTTCTTCAGGCTGCTGGAAGTGCTGCTGGTGCTGCTGCTGGCAGGCATGACGATCATGGTCTTTGCCAATGTCGTCCTGCGCTACGGCTTCGGCTCCGGCATCGATGTGAGCGAGGAGCTGTCGCGCTTCTTCTTTGTCTGGCTGATCTTCCTCGGCGCCATTGTTGCGATGCGCCACAACATGCACATGGGTTTTGACCTGGTGGTGACGACGGTCAGCCCGCCGGTGCGCCGCGCCCTCCTGACGCTGGCGAACGGGCTGGTCCTTGCCGTCTGCGTCATGGTCTTCGTCGGCACGGTGCAGCAGTTCCATGTCAACGCGACCAACATCGCCCCGGTCACGCGCATGTCGATGATCTGGGTCTTCGGCGTGCTGATCCCGATGTCGGCGCTGATCGGGCTGATGGCCGGATTGCGCATGATCGGCTACGCCACGGGCCGCCTGACCGGCATCCCGAAGTCGGGCCGGGAGGTGACGGAATGACTCTCGTCCTGTTTATCGTCACGCTGGGTGTCACGCTCTGCATCGGCGTTCCGGTGGCCTTCGCACTGCTGATCTGTGCCGCTGTGATGGGCTTCCAGATGGACCTCTTCGACGCGCAGGTCGTGTCGCAGCGCATGGTCGTCGGTGCGAACAACTTCTCGCTCCTCGCGATCCCGTTTTTCCTGCTTGCGGGCGAACTGATGAACGCGGGCGGCATGTCCAAGCGGATCATCGGTTTCGCCATGGCCTTCGTCGGGCATGTGCGCGGCGGGCTTGGTGTGGTGGCGATCTTTGCCGCGATCATCCTTGCATCGCTGTCCGGGTCGGCGGCGGCGGATTCGGCTGCGCTCATCGCGATCATGCTGCCGATGATGAAGCAGTCCGGCCATGACGAGGCGCGCTCCGTCGGGCTCATGGCCTCCGGCGGTGTGATCGCCCCGATCATCCCGCCCTCCATCGCCTATATCATCTTCGCCGTGGCGACCAACCTGTCGATCACGCAGCTCTTCATGGCGGGCATCGTCCCGGGCGTGATGATGGGTATCGGCGCCATCGTGGCCTGGCTGATCGTCGCGCGGCGCGACAATGTGGCGCCGCAGCCGCGGCAGGGCTGGGGTGTGCGCCTGCGCGAGACGCGCCACGCGCTCTGGTCACTGGGCATGCCGGTGATCATCCTCGGCGGCATCCGCTTCGGCGTCGTCACTCCGACCGAGGCCGCGGTGATCGCTGCCGTCTACGCCATCTTCGTCGGCATGGTCATCCACCGCGAACTGAAGGTGAGCCAGCTTTTCCGGGTCTTCCGAGATGCGGCCCTCACCACGGCGGTGGTGATGATGCTGGCGGCGGCGGCACTGGCCACCGCATGGTTCATCACGTTGGCGGACCTGTCGGGCATCGTGCTCGACCTCGTGGGGCCGCTGGTGGACAGTCCGACGCTGCTGCTGATCGTGATCATGGCGCTGGTGCTGATGATCGGGACGATGCTCGACATGGGGCCGACAATCCTGATCCTCGCGCCCGTGCTCCTGCCGGTTGTCGAAGAGGCAGGAATCGACCCGATCTACTTCGGCGTGCTCTTCGTCATCAACTGCGCCATCGGCCTCGTGACGCCGCCCGTGGGCATCGTGCTCTCGGTCTCGGCGGGGGTGTCGGGCGTGCCGCTGCACCGCGTGGCGAAGGGGGCGGCTCCCTTCCTCTTCGCCCAGATCACCGTTCTCGCGCTGCTGGTGCTCTTCCCGCAACTCGTTCTGACGCCGTTGAACTGGCTGCGCTGAACCAGAAGAACCGACACCGACTGCGACACAAAGAATACCAAGGAGGAGACTGAAAATGAAACTGAAGACCCTTGCGGCCATGGCCCTCTGCGCCACGGCGTTCACCACCCCGGCGCTCGCCGCCGATTACGGCAAGCACACGTTCAAGATTTCGAGCGGCGCGGCCAAGGATCACCCGATTGCCACCGGCATCGCGGCGATGAGCGAGTGCATGGAGGAAGGCTCCGACGGCAAGATGAAGCTGAAGGGCTTCTATTCCGGCCAGCTCGGCGACGACGCGGATGCCACGCAGGCGACCCGCTCCGGCTCCATCGAGATGGTGGTGACCGGCTCCGCGGCCATCGCGGGCATCGAACCGGCGCTTGGCGTCTTTACCCTGCCGTTCATGTTCGAGAACGACGCGGAGGTCGACGCGATCATGACCGGCCCGTTCTTCGACTACGTGGCCGAGAAGATGCCGCAGCATGACCTGGTGATGCTGTCGATGTGGGAAAACGGCTTCCGCAACGCCACCAACTCCAAGCACCCGATCAAGGCCGTGTCGGACTTCGAGGGGCTGAACTTCCGCGTGATGCAGAACCCGATCTTCCTCGACACCTTCCGCCGCCTGGGCGCGAACCCGGTGCCGATGGCCTTCGGCGAGGTCTTCACCGCGCTCGAGACCGGCGCCGTCGACGGGCAGGAAAACCCGCTGCCGCTGATCGAGGCGACGAAATTCTACGAGGTGCAGAAGTACCTGACCCTGACGCGCCACGCCTATTCCCCGAACCCGGTTCTGGTGAACCGGGGCGTCTGGGAAAGCCTGAACGCGGACGAGCAGGCGCTGGTGCAATCCTGTGCCACCTCGGCGCGCGACGCGCAGATCGAGCGGTCCCGCGCGGCCGTGGGCGAATCCGCCGACAAGCTGACCTCCGAAGGCATGGAGATCTCCGAGATGCCGGCCGAAGAGATGGCGAAGCTGCGCGAGCTGGTGACCCCGGTCTACGAGACCTCGATGGAGTCCGTCGGCAAGGAAAACTTCGATCGGCTCATGGAAGAGCTGGCCAAGATCCGCAACTGAGCCAGACCGGGCTGGCGTCGCTTTCACTCCCCCAAGGCGCCAGCCCACCCTTTCTCAAGGATTTCAAATCGATGCCGCTCGACACCGCTTCCTTTCTGTCCCGCCTCGCCGAAGCCTTTCCCGGGCCCGCGCTGCTGTCGGGGACCGACATTCCCGCGCGCAACCTGCACGACACGTCCTTCTTGGCCGACGTGAGGCCGCTGGCCGTTCTGCGCCCGGACACGCCGGAGGCCGTGGCAGAGGCCGTCCGCCTATGTGCGGAGGCCGGCGCGACCATGGTGCCGCAGGGTGGGCTGACAGGGCTGGCCGGTGGTGCGCACCCCATCGACGGCGCGGTGATGATCTCGCTCGAACGCTTCTCGGGGATCGAGGAGATCGACCCGGCGTCCTCCACCATGACGGTGCGGGCGGGCACACCGCTCGAGGTGATCCAGAAGGCCGCCGACGAAGCCGGCTTCTTCATCCCGCTGGACCTTGGCGCGCGCGGCTCCTGCCTGATCGGCGGCAACATCGGCACCAACGCGGGCGGCAACCGGGTGATCCGCTACGGCATGACCCGCGAGATGATCCTCGGCCTCGAATACGTGCTGCCGGACGGAACGCTCGTCTCCGGCCTGAACAAGATGCTGAAGAACAACGCGGGATACGACCTCAAGCAGCTGTTCATCGGCTCCGAAGGCACGCTGGGCATTGTGACGCGGGCCGTGCTGCGGATGCACCCGAAGCCCGGCTGCGTGAATGCCGCGCTCTGCGGGCTGGGGTCCTATGACGATGTGCTTAAGCTTTTGTCAGAGGCGCGCCGCGGTCTGGGGCCGATGCTGTCGGCCTTCGAAGTCATGTGGTCGGACTACTGGCAGGTTGTGACGGAGACGGTAGGCGTCCGCTCGCCGCTGGACGGTGAACACAAGGTCTATGTCCTGCTGGAGGCGCAGGGCCTCGACGAGGAAATCGACGGACCGCGGTTCATGAACTGGATCGAGAAGGTCTACGAGGCGGGGATCGTGGAGGACGCGGCCATCAGCCAGAGCCTCTCGGA
Organism: Sagittula sp. MA-2; assembly: GCF_030126985.1. GTDB lineage: Bacteria > Pseudomonadota > Alphaproteobacteria > Rhodobacterales > Rhodobacteraceae > Sagittula. The sequence goes on from NZ_CP126147.1 coordinate 53,681, forward strand.
TGTGAAACGCTTCTGGGGCCTGCGCGATGCCTGCGCCGAGTTCATGACGAAGCTCGGCCCGCATTGCGCCTACGACATCGGACTGCCGGTGAAGCGGATGGACGAGTTCGCCGATGCCTGCCGGGCGCGGCTGATCGCCGAAATGCCGGAGGCGCTGAGCGTCTACTATGGCCATATCGGCGACGGCAATCTGCATATCGTGGCGCTGGACCGCGCCGTGACCGAGCAGCCGATGGACCGCATCAGCGGCATCGTCTACAACACGGTGCGCGACTTCGGAGGGACGGTTTCGGCCGAACATGGCATAGGCCTGCTGAAGAAACGCTACCTGCCTTATACCCGCTCTGCCGAGGAACTGGCGCTCATGGCCCGCATCAAGGCCGCGCTGGACCCGGCGGGGCTGCTCAACCCGGGGAAAGTCATCGACACCCCAAATGGAGACAAGACATGAATTCCCTGAAGACACGCCTTCTCGAAGGCGAGTTCATCACCGCAGCCTGGGCCGAACTTGGCTGCCCCGACATCGCGGAAATCCTCGTGCGGCACGGCTGGCCTGTTGTCCTGATTGACGGTGAGCACGGCATTGGCGACCTCGAAACCTGGGTTTCCGTGGCGCGGGCGGTTGAGGCCGCCGGCGGCGAGGTGATCCTGCGCGTGCCGGAAGGCACCGACACGATGCTGAAGAAGGTGCTTGATCGCGGCTTCCGTTCGATCGTCGTGCCGATGGTGAACACGGTGGAACAGGCCCAGCAGATCGCGCGGTCCTGCCATTACCCGGTGCGCGGCACGGGTGGGATCGGCCGCGGTTATGCGGCCCCCATCGTGCGCGGATCGGATTACGGCACGCGTCCGGACTATGCATCCCGCACGGCGAACGAGGACGTGCTGGTGTTCGTGCAATGCGAGACGCCGGAGAGCGTGTCGGCGCTGGCGGAGATCGCCGGTGTCGAGGGCATCGACGGCATTTTCCTCGGCCCGAACGACCTTGCAGCTACGCTGGGCCACATCGAGGACATGGACCACGCCACGCCGCAGGCCGCTTTTGCAGAAGTCGAGGCCAAGGTGCTGGGCGCGGGCAAGCTTCTGGCAACCGTTCCAGGTGGCGGACGCGACTTCGCGACCCTGCGGCAGAAGGGGTTCGGTCTGGTTGCCGGTGTGAATGACATTTCCGTGCTTGTCGAAGGAATCCGTACCAGCGCCGCCGCGCGCGATGCCGAGCTTGGGCGCAACGTGGTGGACGCCACCGCCGCAGCCCCGCGCCGCTACTGATCCGCGCTTTTGAACAGGGGGGCCGCCGTGCTAAGACGGCGGAACCCCGAAAACAGCCAGAAGGACAGCCCCGCCAGATGCCCGCAAGACCCGGGATGCAGATCGAAACGCCGAAGACGCTGACCGAGATCGTGGTCGAGCGCCTGCGTCAGGCCATCATTGACGGGCATTTCGTCTTTGGCGAGAACATCTCGGAAGACAAGCTCGCCACGGTCTTCGGCGTCAGCCGGTCGCCGGTCCGCGATGCGCTCAACGCGTTGCAGTTCACCGGCCTTGTCACGATCATCCCGAAACGCGGCAGTTTCGTCTTCGTGCCGACAGCCGAAGAGGTGGGTGAGATCTGCGACTATCGCCTGATGCTGGAACGCGAGGCGCTGCGCCTTTCGATGGACGCCGACCGCGAAGGCTTCCTTGCCGCGCTCGACGACGCGGTTGAGCGGATGCGCGAACGGATGCTGGCGGGTGACGAGATCGGCTATGTCCGCATCGACACCGAGTTCCACAATCTGTTCTTCGACCATTGCGGCAACAGCCTCGTGCAGAATGCCTTTCACCTCGTCGAGGCACGCATCGCCACCATCCGCACCGCGCTCAATGCCCGGTTCAAGCAACGGCGCGAGGACAGCTTCGACCAGCATGTCGCCATCGTGGAAGGGCTGCGGCAGGGCGACTGGGAGACGGTGCACGACGTGCTGGGAAAGCACATCACCTCGATCCGCGCAGACGCCATCGACGAACTCTCCCGCCCCGATCCGCTTGCCTGATTGCCGGTCGCAAGACCCTGGACGCGCAAGGATCATGGGCGACGGGCACATTTGTCCGTCGCAGGGAATGACGTACGGGTTCAACTGATCTGCCCGCCCGCGCCGACCTTGCGGCGTCAACTTCAGCGCAAGCGGGTGTAGCTCTGGCACATGGCCCCAATTGGCCGGATACGAATCGGGATCACCGCGCCATGGCGTAGAATTCCGGGTTGGGCCGCATGTTGGTCAGGTTCGCCAGCCGGTTCGACATGCCGAAGAAGGCCGAGACCGCGCCGATGTCCCAGATGTCTTCCTCGGTGAATCCGTGCGCCTGCAACGCCTCGACGTCGGCGTCGCCCACTTCGTAGGCGCGGGCAGAGACCTTCATCGCGAAGTCCAGCATCGCCTTCTGCCGGTCGGTGATGTCGGCCTTGCGGTAGTTGACCGCCACCTGGTCGGCGATGAGCGGATCCTTGGCCCGGATACGCAGGATCGCGCCATGGGCCACCACGCAGTACTGGCACTGGTTCGCGTTGGAGGTGGCGACCACGATCATCTCGCGCTCGGCCTTGGTCAGGCCGCTCGGCTTGTCCATCAGCGCGTCATGGTAGGCAAAGAAGGCGCGGAATTCGTCCGGCCTGTGCGCCAGCGTCAGGAAGACGTTGGGGACGAAGCCGGACTTCTCCTGCACCGCCTCGATGCGGCTGCGGATATCCTCGGGCATGTCGGCGAGGTCGGGCACCGGGAACCGGCTGACGGGTGTATCGAGCATGTTGGTCCTTCCTTCGGGAGCGTTTCAGGTGTCGGTCAGGACGGCGACCTGCGCGGCGTAGATGTCCATCGCGTCGCCGGGGTTTTCGTCGTGCGGATCGATGCGGACGAGGCAGGTGTGCGCCGCGCAGCCCTGCCCGAAGGCGGAACTGCCGATGTCCAGGGTCAGCACATTTGGGTTGCCGGAGAGGTCCGTGCCGTGTGCGTCCCCTGTCAGCCAGGCGCCGGTGGGCAGGACGGCGACGCCCGGTCGCTGCGTGTCCGTCACACGGGCGGTCGCAAGGCAGGCCCCCCGGGCATTCCACAGGCGCACCGTCGCGCCGTCCGTGATGCCGCGCTTCGCTGCATCCTGGGGGTGAAGGCGCACCTGTTCGCGGCCATTCCGCTTTTCCGCCCGGCTGCTGCCGCCGGTTTCAAGCTGGCTGTGAAGGCGCCCCTGCGGCTGGTGAGAGACCAAGTGCAGTTCGTCCTCGGCCGCCCCGCCCAGCCATTCGGCAGGCGGCTGCCATGCGGGATGCGCCGGACAATCGGGCAGCGCGAGCTGGCCGAGCTGCCGGCTGCCAAGGACGATGCGCCCGCTCTCCGTATTCAGGCGGTTCGCCTCCGGCTCCGCGCGGAAATCGGAAAGGTGCGGCACGTCCGGACGTCGGGGGCAGGGCGCATGGCCCTTGGTCCAGAAGTCTTCGAAGGGGGGCATGTCGAAGCCCAACCTGTCGGCCGCGTCGCTCCGGGTCAGATCGTAGATGTGGCGCAGCCAGCCCATCTCATCCCGGCCCTCGTCAAAGGCATCGCGGACGCCCAGCCGGTCGGCCAGCAGGCAGAAGATGTCGAAGTCTGACTTCGCCTCGCCAAGTGGGGCGATGGCCTGCTGCATCGCCAGCACGAGGTCGGATCGCTTGTTGCCCGCGATGTCGTTGCGCTCGATCGAGGTCGAGGCCGGGAGGAGGATGTCGGCGCGGCGGGCGGTCGCGGTCATCATCGGGTCCTGGACGATGATCGTTTCGGGCCGCGTCCACGCTTCGGACAGACGGTTCAGGTCCTGGTGGTGGTGGAAGGGGTTGCCGCCGGCCCAGTAGACCAGCCGCGCATCGGGATAGCGCCGCGTCTTGCCTTCGTAGGTATAGGACGCGCCGGGGTTCAGCAGCATGTCCGCGATCCGTGCCACGGGGATGAAGCTGCGCAGCACGTCGCGCCCCTTGCTCATGGCGGGAGACTTGCCCGCGGACATCGCCGCGCCGACGCCGCCGAGCGATCCGTAGCCATAGCCGACACCGCCCCCGGGCAGACCGATCTGGCCGAGCATCGCCGCCAGCCCGAGCGCTGCCCAGAACGGCTGTTCGCCGTGGTGCGCGCGCTGGAGGCTCCAGCTTACGGTGAGCATGGTCCGCTTGTCCGGCATCTGCCGCGCCAGGGCACGTATCCGCCCGGCATCCAGTCCCGTGATCTGCGCTGCCCAGTCCGCGTCCTTGCGCTGCCCGTCGATATCGCCGGACAGGTAGGCGAGAAAGTCGTCGGACCCGCTGGTGTAGGTCGACAGGAAGCCCGCATCGTGCCGCCGGGCAGCCAGAAGCTCGCCCGCCAGTCCCAGCATCAGCGCCGTGTCCGTGTTCGGGCGGATCGGCCACCAGTCCACGTCCATCCAGCCGGGCATGTCATCGCGCAGAGGCGAGACGAGAACCACCTTCACCCCCCGGTCCCGGATTGCACGCAGGCTGTCCTCAAGCCGATGCGTGCCGATGCCGCCCGCCTCGTTCTGCGCGGTGCGCGGGCTGAGCGCGCCGAACACCACGAGCGTTTCCGTATGCGCGGCGATGCTCTCCAGCGTGTTCGCCTCGCCCCCGCAAGCGCCGTCGTCCCCCAGCACGTGACGCAGGATCACCGGCCCGGCAGCGATGGAATAGGTGTCCACGTGCCCGGTGTAGCCGCCGACGAGGTTCAGCAGCCGTTTCAGCAGGGAAGAGGCGTGATGGAAGCGCCCGCAGCTTGTCCAGCCGTAGGACCCTGCAAAGATCGACTCGTTGCCGTGTTGCTTCGAAACCCGCGTGATCTCCTTGCTCACGAGGTCCAGGGCATGGTCCCAGGACACGGGGATCAGCCGGTCCGAACCACGCGCCCTGCCGGTTGAACCCGGCCCGTGCTCAAGCCAGCCCTCACGCACCATCGGGCGCAGGACGCGGCGGTCCGGTTTGGCCCATTCCGGGACGGAGTGGATGATCGGGGAGGGGGCGGGATCCTGCGGCAAAGGCTCCACGCCGATGATGCGGTCCTCTTCCACCAGCAGCGTGTAGGCGCCCCAGTGGCTGCAATGCGGAATGCGTCGGATGGTCATCGCGGTCTCAGATCACGGCTTCGATGAGAAATGGACCGGGGCGGGAGCAGGCCGTCTTGAGCAGGTCGGCGAAGCTCTCGGCGCTTTCGGCCCTTGCGGCCTCCACACCCATGGCGCGGGACATGCCCACCCAGTCGAGCGCGGGGTTGTCGAGGTCCAGCATCTTCCGGGCGTTTTCGCCTGCTACACCGGCGCCGACGTTCTTCAGTTCGCCGTGGAGGATTGCGTAGCGACGGTTGGCAAAGATGATGGTCACCACGTCCAGCGCCTCGCGCGCCTGGGTCCACAGCGCCTGGACCGTATACATGCCCGATCCGTCGGCCTGCAGGCTGACCACCTTGCGATCCGGGCAGGCGACGGCTGCGCCGGTTGCCATGGGCAGGCCGAGGCCGATGGCGCCGCCGGTCAGTTGCAGGAACTCGTGCGGCGCGGCGCCGTAGGTGTGGCGGAAGAAGTCGCGGCCCGACGAGACGGACTCGTCGCAGATGATCGCCTGCTCCGGCATGTGATGCGCCAGCGCCAGGGCGATGGCCTCCGGCGTCAGTTTGCCCGTGGCCAGGGGGGCGGCGTTGCGCGCAACGTGGCGAGGGGCAGGGGCCATGCCGACCTCCTGCCCGAGGGCGTCAACGGCGGCGGCCAGATCGGTGGCCGCATCGGCCATGTCGATCACCTTGCAGGTCTCGGGCAGCATCTTGCCGGGCTTGCCGGGGTAGGCGAAGAAGGCCACCGGCGCCTTGGCACCGATCAGGATGACCTGCTCCGTCGTGGCAAAGCAGGCCAGCGCGTCGTCGACCTTGTAGGGCACGCGGTCCAGCGCGATACGCCCCGCGCCGCGTTGCATCCGGCCGTTGGATTGCTGGGCCATCAGCCGCGCACCGCTTGCCTGTGCAATGCAGTCGAGGATGTCCAGAGTATCGGCACGGAGCGCCCTGCCGGACACGAGGATCGTCGTCTCGCGCCCGGCACGCAGCGCCTCTGCCGCCGCGCGGATACGATCCGGGTCGGGTTTGGCGGGCGTGGGCGGGGCAAGCACCAGCGCCGGAACCGGCGCAGTTTCCGACCATGCCGCATCGGCGGGCAGAATCAGTGTCGCGATCTGGCCGTTGCCGGAACGCGCGGCCTGGATGGCTTCTTCGGTCTTTGTCTTCAAGGAATCCGCGTCGGCGCGTCCGACCCAGTGGGACATCGGGCGCGCGAGGCTTTCGATGTCGGAGGTCAGCGGCGCGTCCAGCGCAAGGTGATGGCTGGCGTGATCGCCCACCACGTTGACCATCGCCGTGCCTGCCCGCCTGGCATTGTGGATGTTGGCCAGCGCATTGGCCAGACCGGGCCCGAGGTGCAGCAGCGTCGCCGCGGGCTTGTCGGCCATGCGCGCATAGCCATCCGCCGCGCCGGTCACCACGCCTTCGAACAGGCCCAGCACGCAGCGCATCGCGGGCTGCCGGTCCAGCGCGGCAACGAAGTGCATTTCGGACGTGCCCGGGTTGGCAAAGCAGGTGTCGATGCCGTTGGCCAGCAGCGTCTCGCAGAGAATGTCCGCCCCGGTGGTGCTGGCGGTGATGCCGGTATCGATGGTCATGCGATTTCCCTGTCGTTCTCTGTGTCTGGGTCGTTCATTGCACCAAGCGCCGCCAGCCGTGTCCAGTGACGCGCGGCATCCGCGAGCGTGTCGCGGAACAGGTCGAATTTGGCCCGGGCATAGTCCGCCTCCGGCCCGGTTGCCGGTTGCACGCGTTCTTCCGGAGCGCCAATCCAAAGGTCGGCGATGTCGTCGTTCGAGGCCCCCAGCAGATGTTTCGCCGCCACGGCGGCCAGTCCGCGCGGACCCGCGTGGGAGGTCGGACTGCGCAGGACCGTGCGGCCTGTCACGGTGGCAAGAAAACCGGCGAAGGCCGCATCCCGGGCGAGCCCGCCGCCAAGCGCCAACGCGCCTTCACCCGTGCCCATCATGTCGTGGCTGGTGCGCGCGGCAAAGGCGAGCGCCTCCCGCCCGGCCCAGGCGATCTGTTCGGGCGTCGTGGCGGAGGTCAGGCCAAGGATCGCAGTGCTGGCCTGCGGTTCGGTCCATGGCGTGCGCTCTCCGCCCGGGGCCATGAAGGGGTGCAGGACAATCCCCGAACGTGTCGGCGCTACGCGCTCGGGCAGGTTCGCGAAGCGATCCGCGAGGTGGGACAACAGGCTTGCGCCGTTGAAACACGGATGCACGCAGAGATAACCGTCACCGATCACGAACTTCTGGATCATCGCACCGCGCGGCGTTTCCGGCATTCCGTCTGGGTCGGCGCGCAGGCAGGCATGGATCGCGGACGTGCCGAAGACCGAAGCGTTCGACACTTCCTTTCGCGTGCCCAGCCCGATGCCGATCAGGGTGGCCTGCACGTCGCCCGGTCCCATCAGGACGGGCAGACCGTCAGGCAGACCCGTCAGTGCGGCGGCAGCGGAGGTGAGCGGCGCGCGCGCCTCGCCGACCGGCTTCATCTCGGGCAGCAGTTCGATTCCGCGGTCCAGACCCAGGGCATCCTGCACGTCTCTGGACAAGGCGCCGGTGCGCCAGTTGCCCCAGAGCGGCAAGACGACCGTGGGCTCTCCGACCAGTTGGCCGGTCAGTTCGTGGAACAGCCATTCCTTCAGGCGCAAGGCATGGTGGATACGCGCCAGCCGGTCCGGTTCGTGGCGCTGCAGCCAGAGCAGTTGCAGGCTCTGAGCGGCGGCCGTCGGGCGCGAGGCGGTGATGGCCTCGACCCGGTCGACGGCCTTCTCCAGCTCCGCCACCATCCCGCGCGCCCTTCCGTCCAGCCAGGTCAGGGCCGGGCCGACGGGCGCGCCAGCGGCATCCAGCGCCCACAGGCCGTCGCCCTGACCGGTCAGAACCAGACCCTCCGGACTACCCTCTGCCTTCTTGGCGCAGCTGCGCAGCACATCCCACGCCAGGGCAAGGGTCCGGGGCATGTCCTGCTCGACCCGGTCGCCCTGCCGCCGCATCGCATCGTTGGGACGTTCGACCTCCGCCACAAGGCGGCCCGAAAGGTCGAAGGCCGCCGCCTTGACCGAGGTGGTGCCGCTGTCGAGACAGAGGATGATGCGCGGGCGCATGATGTCAGGACGCCTTGCGCAGGGTGGCTTCGGCGGACTTGCTCTGCTGGCCGTAGGTCTTGAATTTCTCCAGCACCTCGGCGATCTGCGCGCTCGACAGGACCGGAGGCTCGCCGTTCGGCAGCAGCAGCAGGTACTGGTGGGCGAGTTCCTCGACCGTGACGGCCAGCGACAGGGCCTTGGCGATGTTGATGTGCCCGGTGATGACCCCGTGATGCGCCATCAGGCAGGCGCGCCGGCCCTCCAGCGCCTCCACAACCCGGTCCGCCAGCTCCTGCGTGCCGAACAGCTCGTAGGGCGCGCAGCGGATGCTCTCGCCTCCTGCCGCGGCGATCACGTAGTGGATGGCGGGAATGTCCCGGCCAAGGATCGACACGCTGGTGGCATGAGTCGAATGGGTGTGCACCACGGCGTTCAGGTCAGACCGCGCCTGCAGGATGTCACGGTGAAAGCGCCACTCGCTCGACGGCAGCACGTCCCCCTCGTAGGAGGCATCCCAGTTCATCGCCACGACATGCTCCGGCCGAAGCTGGTCGTAGGGAATGCCCGTGGGCGAGATCAGGAAGCCGTCGCCGTGGCGCACGCTGATGTTGCCGGAGGTCCCCTTGTTGATGCCGAGGCCATTCATGGCGCGGCAGGCTTCGATCAGCTCGGTACGCAGGTTCAGCTCTTCGTCGGTCATCGGATGGTCCTTCAGGTACACAGGTGATGCGGGCGGTCCCCCGCGAGAAAGCGTGCCACGTCCTCGGCGATCATCGTCGCCGCCTTCGTCGCGGAGAAGCGCGATGCGCCGGCGATATGCGGGGACAGGGTGACGTTCGGCAGTTGCAACAGCGGCATGTCGGCAGGCGGCGGTTCAGGGGTGAAGGTATCCAGCGCCGCGCCGCGCAGATGGCCCGAGCGGAGCGCATCGTAGAGCGCGTCGTAGTCGAGTACCTGACCCCTCGTGGTGTTCACGATGTAGCCGCCGGGTTTCATCGCCGCGATGCGCTCGCGGCTGATCATGCCCATGGTCTCGGGCGTGACGCGTGGATGCAGGGTGACCACGTCTGCCTGCGCCATGAGGTCGTCCAGCGGCAGCTTGCGCAACCCGGCGGCCTGTTCCTCGGGGGTCAGCTCCTTGAAGGGATCGTAGATCAGGATGCCGCAACCGAAGGGCTGCAACAGCTTCGCGACGCGGGTGCCGATGTCGCCGAAGCCCACGATGCCCACGGTCAGCTCGCAAAGTTCCGGTCCGGCGTTGTCGTAGTGGTAATAGTCTCGGCTGAAACTGCCGTTGCGCACCGCCATGTGCCCGCGCACGAGGTTTCGCGTCTCGGCCAAAAGCGAGGCCACGGTGAATTCCGCTACGGCAGAGGCGTTCCGTCCGGGGGTGTTCACCACGGTGATGCCGCGCGCCCGGGCTGCCGGCATCTCGATGTTCACCGGGCCGCCGCGCGACACGGCGATCAGCCGCAGGTCCGGCGCATGTTTCAGGCTGTCGGCGGTGATGGGCGCCAGATGGGTGACGAGGATGTCGAGCCCTTCGAGGAAAGAGAAGTAATCCTCCGGCCTTCCGACGAATTCCGCCACGGGCAGGGAGGGGTCGTGCTTGGTCGACTTCAGCTTCAGCGGCCAGTCCAGCTCCATCTGCCGGAACTCGGTCGGGGTGTCGGAAAGGCGCGCCGCAAGGGCTGTGCGGAACTGCTCGGGCTTCATGAAGCCGTCGCCGATCACACCGATGGTCAGCGGCTTCGTCTGCGGACGGGGGGACGTCAGGGTCGTCATGGCTCAGACCTCCTCGGTGGTGCGGCTGTCGCTCAGCCCGGGCAGCACGGAACGGAAGCGTTCCGGGTCAATGCCGCGCTCTGTCAGGACTTCGGCGGTGTGCTGGGCAAAGCGTGGCGGGGCGGAATGGTACCGAACCGGCGTGCGGGACAGTTTCACCGGGCTGCCGGTGCCGCGATAGGCGCCGATGTCGACGACCATTTCCCGGTGCCGCGTATGGGGATCGTCGACCACCTGGTCGATGCTGCGCACCGCACCGCAGGGCACCCCGGCGCGGATCAGCGTCTGGGCCAACGTCTCGCCGTCATGCGCCGACATCTCCTTTTCCAGCGCCTCTTTCAGGGCCGCGGCATGGGCCAGCCGGTCGGCGTTGCTGGCAAAGCGCGGATCGTCCGCGATCTCCGGTGCCCCGACGGTCTGGCAGAGCTTCACGAACTGTCGGTTGTTGCCCACGGCGAGGAAGATCGGATCGCTCCCGGTCGCGTAGGTGTCATAGGGGCAGATGTTGGGATGCGCATTGCCAGTGGGCTGCGCCACCTTTCCGGACATGTAGTAGTTGGGCAGGTGGGGATGCAGCAGCGAGACCCCGCAGTCATACAGCGTGGTTTCGACGAACTGGCCTTTGCCGCTGCCATTGCGTTCGTGCAGCGCCATGCAGATTCCCAGCGCCGCATTCAGGCCGGTCACCATGTCGACCACGGGCAGACCGGCGCGCAGCGGTGTGCCGCCCGCCTCTCCGTTGACGCTCATGATGCCGCAGACCGCCTGGATCGCCGCATCGTAGCCGGGCAGGCCGCCCATCGGTCCGTCCGCGCCGAAACCGGAGACACGCGCATGGATCAGCCGGGGAAAGCGGGCCTGCAGCTCATCGGTGCCCAGCCCCCAGCGTTCCAGCGTGCCGGTCTTGAAGTTCTCGATGAACACATCGGCGTCGGCCAGCAGTTCCAGCAGAAGCTCCCGGCCGGCCTCTTGCGAAAGATCGACAGAGATCCCGCGCTTGTTCCGGTTCAACCCGTGGAAATAGCTGGCCGCCCCGTCGCGGAAGGGTGGCCCCCAGCCGCGCGTCTCGTCCCCGGCGGGCGGCTCCAGCTTGATCACGTCGGCGCCGTGGTCGGCGAGGATCTGTCCGCAGTACGGCCCACCCAGGACCCGGCTGGCATCGATGACCCGAAGGCCGGAAAGGGAACTGTGTGGCTGCATCGGGGTCTCCGTCGTCGTTTCGTGGTCACGCATCTTGCAAGTGCGCCTGTGCGTCGATGTCCTGCCGCCATGCGGCGGCGAACGCGGGGTAGGTTTCCGACACCTCGTCCAGCACCCGCCCCCGCAGCAGGGCGAGCGTCTGCGCATCCGGGGCGGGTGTCCGGGGCGTCCGTTCTGCCGCGGCGTAGGCGAACCCGGTCTCGGCGCGGATGCTGTCGGCGCTCTCCCCTTCGTGGGCCGACTGCAGGGAAAAGCGGGCCTGCGCCTTGTCGAAGGAGAACAGCGCCTTGCTGGTCAGCAGGGCGACCGGGCCGCCGGGCCTGTAGACGTCGTCCGGGCTGGTGCCGGGGGCCGAGATGAAATCGACCTTGTCGACCAGAACCCGCGGGCTGTGTTCCTCTCGGAAGAGGATGACGCGCGGCACGACGTAATAGAGGTATGCGGACCCGAAGGACCCCGGCCAGCGCACCTTCGTCGCGGGATAATCGCCGACACCCACGAGGTTGACGTTGGCCTGCCCGTCGATCTGACCGCCGCCGAGGAAGAACGCGTCGATACGCCCCTGGCCCGCGCAGTCGAACAGTTCGCACGATCCGTTGGTGAAGAAGTTGTGCTCGGCCGAGCCGAGGATCGAAAGCCGCACATGGCGCTCCGGCTCTGCGAGGGCCCGGCACAACATCGCGCCCGCTGCGGGTATAGGTGAGGACGCGCCCACGGCGACATGGCGGACGCCCTCCAGAAGGCGCGCGATGGTGAAGATCAGGGTTTCGCGGGGGAGGGCTGTCATGCGGAGACCTCCTGACGCTGCCAATTGGCGGGCTCTGCCATCCATGCGTCGAAACCGTCCTGCGTCCGCGCGGCTGTGGCGTAGGACATCAGCGACTCGGTGTCGGTCGGGTATTCGCCCCACAGCCCGTAAGGCCATGTGCCGCGCGGCACATGCGCGATCGCGGCCACATAGAGGGCGGGAAGCACTCCGGCGGCGAGGGTTTCATCCTCCAGCAGGTTGCCCTCGTAGATGCGGTCGACGGTCACGAGGCTCTCTGCCGAGGCATAGGCCATCGTTGCAAGTTCGCGCCGCCGCCCGATCCAGACGTTGCCGGATCGATCCGCCATGGGGGCGTGGAAGATAGCCACGTCCGGATGGATCGCCGGAATCAGCGTCACGGGGTCGGGCTTGTCCGAAAAGGGGTTGTCGATGACCTTCCAGTCGGGCCGGTTCTTCAGGACGTCAGACCCGATGAGGCCGCGGATGGACAGGAACGGCGCCCCCTTCTGCGCGGCGATCAGGCCCGCGTGGACCGCGGGACACGTGGCGTCGATGACCCTGAGGCTGCCCGCCTTAACGGCAGCATTGAAGCGGGGCGCACCGCCCGCTTCGCCAAGGCTGACGGCACTGGTCTCCACCTCGGCCACGCAGCCGGCACCGATCAGCATATCCACCTGCAGACCGCCCGTCGGCACGCAGACAAGCCGCAGGTCGCGCAGGCCGCTGTCGATCATCGGGCGCGTCATCGCCATGGCAACGCCGGCGTAATCGACGGGCAAGGCTATGCGCATTCCGCTGCGCAACCGCAGCGCCATGTCCTTCAGATCGTTCAGCATGGGGCGCCCTTCTCCGATATTGCCGCGCCGCAGCGCAAGATGTTCCACAATTCAGAACAGTAATCCGGAAATAAAGGTAGACCGGCCTCAGGTGGCGTGTCAATGGCCCGGAAAATGCCGTCTCTCCCCGAAATCTTGACCTGAAATCAGACATTGACAGATCGAGAATCCGAACGAATGATATTTGGCAATACAATGTTCTATAATTTGGAACACGGAGGAGGTGAAGGTGACCCTGGCTCAGCAGGAAGAAATCGCGGCTCTCGACCCGCCGGCGGCAGGACCCATGAGTTCAAGCGCAATCGGATCCAGCATTTCCATCCGCGAGGTGACCAAGCGATACGGCGCCTTCACGGCAGCGGACCGTATATCGCTCGACATCGAACCGGGGGAATTCGTGACGCTCCTCGGCCCCTCCGGCAGCGGCAAGACCACGCTGCTGAACCTCCTTGCCGGGTTCCAGTCGATCGACAGCGGCGGGATCGTCGTCGACGGCAAGCCGATCCATGGCGTGCCGGTGCACAAGCGCGGCTTCGGCATGGTCTTCCAGAGCTACGCGCTGTTCCCGAACATGACCGTCGCCCAGAACGTGGCCTTCCCGATGCGGATGGCGGGCGTGAACCGCGCCGAGAGCGACCGCCGCGTGGCCGAGACGCTGGACATGATGCGCCTGGCCGAACACTCGTCCAAACAGCCCTCCGAGATGTCGGGCGGGCAGCAGCAGCGTGTCGCCATCGCCCGCGCCATCGTGATGCGGCCGAAGGTCGTGCTGATGGACGAGCCGCTGAGCGCGCTGGATCGCCGCCTGCGCGAAGAGATCCAGATCGAAATCCGCGCCCTGCACCAGGCCATCGGCAGCACGTTCCTCTTCGTGACGCACGACCAGAGCGAGGCGCTGACCATGTCGGATCGCATCGCGGTGATGGAGCAGGGCAAGATCGTGCAGGTCGCTTCGCCGGAAGAGATCTATCGCCGCCCGCGCAACCGCTTCGTCGCGGGCTTCGTCGGTGAAAGCAACCTGATCGAGGCCGAGATCCTGCGCCGCGAAGGGGGCGCCCTGACGCTGCGGACCCGCACCGGCCACCAGTTCCGCGCGGAATCGCGGGATGAGGTCACGGGCCGCAATGTCACCGTGCTCGTGCGGCCCGAACGTCTGCGCCTGACCGACACCGCGGGGCCGGGCACGATCCCCGCGCGGGTCGTCTCGGCGCTGTTTCTGGGCGAGGTTCTGCGGATCGAGATCGAACTGGACAGCGGCGAGCTGCTGCTGGTGCGGTGCCCTGACCGCGCGGGCCATGCCCTGCCCGCGATCGGCAGCGTGCAGCATGTCAGTTGGGGCGCCGAAGACGGCTGGGTGATCGCATGACCGATCTTTCCGCCTCTGCCTTTCCGCGCCGCCCGGTCGCCGAGCGGGTGAAGGCGCGGCTGACCGACCCTGCCATGCTGCTGGTCCCGGCCCTGGCCTTCCTGGGCTTCATGTACCTGATGCCGCTTGTCGACCTGGTGCGGACCAGTGTCGAAGGCGCGCCCTGGTGGGCCGACCTTGCCCGGGTCTTCTCGACGCCGCTCTACCTCGACTCGCTCGTGCGCACGATGCGTATCGCCTTCACCGTGGCGCTGCTGTGCGCGGTCTTCGGATTGCCCGCGGCGCTGCTGATCCAGCGGACCAAGGGGATCACCCAGGTTCTCGTCGCGACGGCGATCATCCTGCCGTATTTCATCGCCATCCTGATCCGCACCTACGCCTGGATGGTGCTGCTGGGACGGAACGGCCCGATCAACAAGTTCGCGGTCTGGATCGGCGCCTTCGACGAACCGCTGGGCCTGCTGTTCAACCGGGGCAGCGTTCTCCTGGGGATGTCGGCGGTGCTTCTGCCGATCATGGTGCTGAGCATCTATTCCAGCCTGTCGCGCCTCGACCCTGCGCTGCTGCGTGCGGCGCTGGCGAACGGGGCGGGACCATTGGCCGCCTTCTGGCGCGTGCTTCTGCCGCTGACCCTGCCCGGGATCGGGGCGGGCTTCCTGCTGGTATTCGTCCAGGCGCTGGGGTTCTTCATCACGCCGACCCTGCTGGGCGGGCCCGGCGACATGATGTTTGCCATGCACATCACGCAGCAGGCAGACACGATCACCGGCGAAGGTTTCCTGCAGGCACTGGCCGTGGTGCTTCTGGTCATCACGCTGATTACGGTGGCCGTCGCGGGCCGGTTCCTTGGCTTCGAGTTCATCTGGGGCGGCAACCGTCAGCCCGCGCCGAAGCTCAAGCACATCCGCACCCCCGGGAAACGCCCCGGAGGTCTGCGGGCAACCGCCGCCGACCTTATCGGCTGGCCGGTCCTGCGCCTGATGGGGCATCTGAATGCGCGCTGGGGAGCCTGGACGGTCCGGATCGTCGGCGGCCTGATCGTGGCGACGCTGGTCCTGCCGATCGTGGTCGTCATGATCATCTCGTTCAGCAAGGCCAGCTACCTGACCTTCCCGCCGCCCGACTATTCGCTGCGCTGGTACGAGAAGTTCTTCTCCGACCGCAACTGGATGTCGGCCTTCTGGAACTCCCTCGGGATCGCGGTGATCTCGGCCGGGATCTCGGTCACGCTGGGCGCGGCCGCGGCCATGGGCATCGTCCGCAGCACGATCCGGCACAAGTCGACCCTGATGCTGCTGCTTGTCAGCCCGATGATCGTGCCGCCCGTGGTGCTGGGCCTGTCGCTCTACAGCCTGTTCCTGAAGTTCGACATGGTGGGCACCTACTGGGGCCTTGCCGCCGCGCATTCGATCAACGGCATTCCCATCGTGGTGGTGATCGTCGCGGCCTCGCTGCAGGGCGTCGACCGCCAGCTCGAACAGAGCGCCGCGGTCCATGGCGCCTCTCCTCTGACGGTGTTCCGCACCGTGACGCTCCCGGCCATCGCGCCGGGGATCGGGGCGGCGGTGTTCTTTGCCTTCCTGCATTCCTTCGACGAGCTGGTCCTGACGCTGTTCCTGTCCAGCCCGCGGATGAAGACCCTGCCGCTGATGCTCTGGGGGGACATCAACTATCAGCTCAACCCGGTGCTCGCCGTGGTCTCGACCCTCGAGGTCCTGCTGGTGGTCGGCGGCATCATCCTGGCGCGCCCGGTTCTGACCCGGGCCCGCTGAAGACCGACAACGACAAGACCATAACGATCAATGAAGGAGGAGAAGACATGACTGGTAACAACTGGAGACGGACGGGCGCCTCGGCGCTGGCGATCACGGCCCTGATGGGGGTCTCTGTCCAGACCGCCGCGGCGGACGAGGTGATCATGCAGGATCCCGGCGGCAGCTACGGCGACGCCCTGCGCTCGGTGATGTACGACAGCTTCGAGGACGAGACCGGCATCGACGTGATCACCGTCCAGGAAGCCCGCTCCGGCCCGCGGATCAAGGCGCAGGTCGAAGCCGGCAAGGCCGAGTGGGACCTGACCTTCATCTTCGACCAGGAGACCAAGCTGCTGGGCGACTGCTGCCTTGCCGACATCGACTATGACGCGCTCTCCGACGAGGCGAAGGAAACGCTGGCGACGATGCCGGACAACCTCAAGCGTCCCAAGGGCGTGGCGCTCCAGGTCATCGGTGTCGGGCTGGTCTACAACACCGACGTCTACAGCGGCGACAACGTGCCTGACAGCTGGGCGGACTTCTGGGACGTCGAAGCCTTCCCGGGCAAGCGCTGCATGCCCGCATGGCCGCGTTTCAACATGGAAGCAGCGCTGATGGCCGACGGCGTGGCGAAGGAAGACCTGTATCCGCTCGACATGGACAGGGCGCTCGCCAAGCTGGAGGAAATCAAGCCGCATGTGACCAAGTGGTGGACCACATCGGCACAGTCGCCGCAGCTACTGCTGGATGGCGAGGCGGACATGTGCATGGCCTACACCGGCTCGACCTCGATCCTCGCCCTCGAAGGCGCACCGATCGAAGTGGAGTGGAACGAGGGTTTCGTGTACTATGACTTCTTCTCGATCCCGAAGGGCGCTCCGAACTACGAGAACGCACTGAAGCTGCTGTCCTGGCGGCTTGATGCGGAACGTGCGGCGGAACTGACCTCGACCTACCCGGTCGCGCTGCCCTCTTCTCTGGTCTACGAAAAGGCGGACCCGGAGATCAGCCGCTACTGGGCCAACCGTCCCGAGAACATGGAGAAGGCCATCGAGTGGAGCCCGGAATACTGGGGCGCCGCGTCGGGTCACGGCGACATGACCAACGAGGAATACGGCCAGGAACAGCTGAACGCGCTGCTTGCGCAGTAGGCAAAGGCCAAGGCAATAGGGCGGCCGCGGGTGAAACTGCGGCCGTTGCCTTGTTAGGCCGCCTGCTGGCATGGTGCTGCGGACCGGACACCTGCCCGACAGGGACCGGCCAGAAGACGAAGTGGGGGACATGGACAAGGCATTCATCAAGGGGCTTCGGCTGATCGAGGCACTGGCCTACAGCGACGGACCGCGCGGCGTGACGGAACTGGCTGCAGAGCTCGAGCTGACCAAGAGCAACGTCCACCGGCTCCTGACCACGCTGTCCATGCACGGCTACGTGCGGCAGGACCCCAGGCATTCCGGTTACGAGCTGACGACCAAGATCTGGGAACTCGGCAGCCAGGTGATCCGTCGCATCGACCTGACCAGTGTCGCACGTCCCGCCATGGAACGACTGGCCGCACTGACCGGCGAGACGGTGCACCTGTCGACCCTGGACGAGACCGATGTCGTCTACCTGGACAAGATCGAAAGCAGCCATCACATCCGGGCGCACACCCACGTCGGGCAAAGGGCGCCCGCCTACACCATGGCGACCGGCAAGGCGATGCTGGCCCAGATGCCGGATTCCTACCTTGAACGCTTCCGCTACAAGCTGGAGGCATTCACCCCGACCACCATCACCACGATGGACGCGCTGTACCGCTCCGTCGACGAGGTGAGGCGCGCTGGATTTGCGCAGGTCCCGCACGGAGAATGGCGCGAGGGCATCGCGGCCTGCGCCTGCGCCGTTCTCGGCCCGCAGGGCGATCTCGCGGGCGCGGTCGGCGTGTCCGGCCCGGATCTGCGCATGACCCAGGAGAAGCTTGACGCCTTCGCCCCCCATGTCGTGGAAGCCGCCCGCAAGATTTCGGCGGCATTGGGCTACATCGAACCGGACCGGTCGGCGAACTGACCAAGGGCGGCTGGCAAACCGCATTGCCGAGCGCCGGCGCCCTGCTTGACACCCCCTTTGGTCGTTCTTCGGCATGGCGCGTATTTCGACACGCCATGCCTCCGCCGCCGTCAAATGCGCAGACCGCCAGCGGCTGTCCGCGACCGGCTCAGGACAGCCAGTCCAGGTAGGACTGCGTGCCCCCGTTGCGCGTGTCCGAATGTGCGGTGCGCGCATCGATTGCCGACGCCTCTTCCGGGGCCGAAAGGACGCGGGGCAGCGCATCGCGCACCAGCTCGGCCTGGCCCGGCGTGAGGTTGCAGGGATCGAGGTCGAAATAGCCTTTCTCGACTTCGTGCCCCCGAACCACGATGGGCGGATCGAGCCGGCCGAAGGCCACCGCGAACTGTGCGGCAGAGGCGCCCGCCTTTGCAGGATCGACAAAGACCCGCAACCGTTCGAGCGGGTTGTCGGTGGGATCCGGCAGGGGCAGGGCTGTGATGCCGGGCAGGGCGCAGGCCGCCTGCCACATCTCCAGCGCCCGGGTTTCCTCGGCCCGGACGGCGGCATGGTCGCGCTCCAGCCATTGCTCCATCGCGGCGATGGCGCCGGCGATGCTCTCCTTGCCGATCTTCATCCCGCGCCCGATCCCGATGTTCTGCAGGTAGGCCGCGCGCACCAGATCGCGCCGCCCGGCGACGATGCCCGAGGTCGGCCCGCCGAGGAATTTGTGCCCGGAGTAGATCGCGATGTCCGCCCCCTTGGCCAGCATCCCGGTCAGGTCGTATTCGGACGCCGCATCGACGATCACCGGCACGCCCTTTGCGTGGCAGATCTCCACGAAGCGGTCGAGCGGCATCATCCCGTAGTCGACCACGTGATGCGAGACGACGTAAAGCGCGGCACAGGCGCCTTCGAGCGCAGCTTCGAGCTGGTAATCGCGGGTCAGGGTCGATTGCCCGACGATATGCAGCTTGCCGCCAGCCAGCGCCACGGCCTGCGCCACCGGCGCACCGTATTCGCACAGATGCCCCATCTGCACCGCCACGCCATTGTCCGGGCCCGGCTCCAGCGGCAGCGCCTCGACCTTCGCCGGGTCAAGGCCGGTCAGGCACCCGGCAATGGCAAGCGTGATCCCCGCGCTGGCGGAGGCCGTCAGGAAACCCGCCTCGGCGCCGGTCAGCCGTGCGATCACCTCGGACGCCCGCGCCTGCAGTTCATGCATCTTGACGAAGCGCGGCATGACCGCCGCCGTGGCCTCGGCCACCCTCTTGCTCGTCACCGAACCGCCAAGCGAGGTCATCGTCCCCGAGACATTGACCACGCGGCCCAGCCCGTTGGCATCGTGCCAGCTCCAGTCCACCCCGTATTCTTCGTTCTTCCGCATGGGACACCCTTTCAGCTTGCGCAGTATTCCATAGTTATGATTTATGATCCCCAGTCATGGAGATCCGTATGAGCGACACGACCGAACCCCGCCGCACCCGCACCAGCGGCCTCGACCGCGCGCTGCAGATCCTCGACATCCTGACAGAGCGCCACGGGCCGATGACGGGCTACGAGCTGGCGAAGGCCAGCGGCGCGCCGCCCTCGACGGTCTACAAGATCGTGGACGAACTGATCGAGCGGGCGATGCTGACGCGCACCTCGGACGATCGCGTCTGGCTCGGGCCGAGGCTGATGCGTTACGGGCTGACCTACCGTGCCCGGATGAACGCGTTTGGCGAGGCGGAACGGGCGATGTTCGCGCTGAACGAACGCGTCCGCGAGATGGTCCAGATCTGCGCCCGCGACGAGGGCATGATGCAGGTGGTGGCCATGGCGGAAGGCTCCGCCGGGCCGTTCCGCGTCACATCCGACGTAGGCACCCGGGTTCCGCTGAACTGGACGGCCTCCGGACGGCTCCTGATCGGGCACCTGCCCGACGCCAAGCGGCTCGAGGTGTTCCGTGCCTGCGCGCGGCCGTCGTCCACCGGGCTTGCCGAAACCGATCCGCAGCGGCTGTCGGAGATCAGCCGCAAGGACTTCCTCGACGGCCTCTCGGTGCAGATCGACACCTCGGAAGACCAGGTCGCCTGCATCGCCGCGCCGATCCGGGACTTCGACGGCGAATGCCGGCTGACCCTCTCCGTGGTGATGCCCAAGCACCGGGTGGAAGAGAAGTTCGAGATGGTGGCCCGCGAAGTGCGGGCGGCGGCGCGGGACGTCGAAAAGGCGCTTGGCCTGCGTCACGGCTGACCCTGCTCGGAGGCCAGTTCGAAGATGGCCTCGATCTCGACCGTGATGCGGTTGGGCAGAGATCCCACGCCGAAAGCGGAACGCGAATGCACGCCCGAGGCGCCGAATACCGCGCCAAGCAGGTCCGATGCGCCGTCGATCACGAAGGGATGGCGTTCGAAATCCGGATCGGCATTCACCATGCCGAGCAGTTTCACCACACCCTTGACCCGGTCGAGCGATCCCAGGTGGTCGCGCAACGCGGCGAGAATGTTGATGGCGACGAGGCGGGCATGTGTCCGCGCCTCCTCTGCCGTGACTTCGGAGCCGACCTTGCCGCGCCGGAGCGTCCCGTCCGCCTCCACCGGGCCCTGGCCCGATACATAGATCAGCCCCGCCGCCACGCGCACATTGGTGAAGGCCCCGATGGGCGTCGGCGCACGCGACGGCAGGCCGAGGTTCAGGCTTTGCAGACGCGCTTCCGGTGTCTCCGCGCCCGGGGTTTCAGAGAGGGTGGCGGGTTCACTGGACATGTCGTACCTCGGGAATCTTGCAATAGGTCAGGTGATCTGGGGCGAGCGCATGGGCCTCGGGCGTTCCGCGCGCGCAACTCTCTTCGGCAAAGGCACAGCGCGTGCGGAAGACGCAGCCAGAGGGCGGCGACAGCGGGCTCGGGATATCGCCCTGCAGCGCCACGCGGTCGCGCGGCGCGCGCGGATCGGGCAGCGGGATCGCGGAATTGAGCGCGCGGGTATAGGGATGGCCGGAGGCGCGGTGCACGTCGGTTACCGGACCCACCTCCATCAGCCGCCCGAGATACATCACCGCCACCTGGTCGCAGAGGTAATTCACCACGGACAGGTCGTGGGCGATGAACAGCATGGTCAGGTTGCGCTTTTCCCGCAGGTCGAGCAGCAGGTTCAGCACCTGCGCCTGGATCGAGACGTCGAGCGCAGAGACGCTTTCGTCGGCCACGATAAACTCCGGTTCGAGCGCGAGCGTGCGGGCAAGGCCGATGCGCTGGCGCTGACCGCCGGAGAAGGCATGCGGATAGCGGTCCATGTGGTCGGGAGACAGGCCGACCTCC
This sequence comes from Sagittula sp. MA-2, assembly GCF_030126985.1. Classification (GTDB taxonomy): domain Bacteria; phylum Pseudomonadota; class Alphaproteobacteria; order Rhodobacterales; family Rhodobacteraceae; genus Sagittula. Next base: position 74,910 of record NZ_CP126147.1, read on the forward strand.
TCCAGCAGGGCCGCCACACGGTCGCGCCGCTCGCGCCGCGTGCCGATATCGAAGGCCTTCAGCCCTTCGGCAACGAGGTCGCCGACCTTGAGGCGCGGGTTGAGGGAAGACACCGGGTCCTGGAAGATGATCTGCATCCGGCGGCGCATCTCGCGCATCTCGCGCGGGGGCAGGGCGGTGATGTCCTGCCCGTCAAAGATCACCTGCCCGGAGGTCGGTTCCACAAGGCGCAGCAACGTCCGGCCCAGCGTGGTCTTGCCGGAACCGCTCTCGCCGACAAGGCCCATGATCGCGCCCTTCGGGATGTCGAGCGACACGTCCTCGACCGCGTGGACGGTGCCGGAGCCGGTCTGGAACCGCTTCGTGAGGTTGCGCAGGCTGACAAGCGGGCTCATGCGGCTTCTCCCGCGTGGTCGAAGATGCAGGCGGACCGGTGGCCGGGGGCCTTGGTCTCCAGCGGGACCGGCGACATGCAGGCGTCCTGGGCAAAGGCGCAGCGCGGCGCAAAGGCACAGCCGGGCGGGCGGGCGGAGAGCGGCGGCACCGAACCGGGGATCGGCACGAGACGGTCCTGAACCCTCGGATCCGGGTGCGGGATCGAGTGCAGCAGGCCTTGCGTATAAGGATGACGCGGCGCATCGAAGAGCGCATCCACGCCCGCCTGCTCGACCACCGTGCCGGAGTACATGACGGCCACCTCGTCCGCCATCTCCGCAACGACGCCCATGTCGTGGGTGATGAACAGGATCGTCATGTCCATGTCCTTCTGCAGGCGGCGCATCAGGTCGAGGATCTGCGCCTGGATCGTCACGTCGAGCGCGGTGGTCGGCTCATCCGCGATCAGCAGCGCCGGGTTGCAGATCATCGCCATGGCGATCATCACGCGCTGCCGCATCCCGCCCGAAAGCTCGTGCGCATAGGAATCCACCCGCTGCGCCGCGCCGGGGATCTCCACGAGGTCCAGCATCTCGATGGTCCGCTTGCGGATCGCCTTGCTGTCGAGATCCTCGTGCAGAAGCAGCATCTCCCCCACCTGGTCGCCGACGGTGAACAGCGGGTTGAGCGAACTCATCGGCTCCTGGAAGATCATCGACATGCCGGGACCGCGCAGGGCCCGGCGCTCTGCCTGGCTCAGCCTGTTCAGATCGTGGCTTACCCCGTCCCGCGTGGTGAACCGCATGTCGCCCGACACAACCCGGCCCGAGGGCGGCAGCAGCCCCATCAGCGCCAGCGAGGTCACCGACTTCCCCGAACCGCTTTCGCCCACCAGCGCCAGCGTCTGCCCCCGCGCAAGGCTGAAGCTGACGTCGCGCAGGGCGGTCAGTTCGCGGCGCCCCTTGCCGAAGGCGACGGTGAGCCCGTCGACAGTCAGGATCGGTTCGGTCATGGGAGCCTGCGCGCCGCCTGCTGGAAATCGCAGCCCAGCACGGTGCCACGCGGTTCGAAGACCTTGTCCATCACCATGGCATTGCCCTGGCTGTCCAGCACGTCGATGGCGCAGTCCTCGAGGTCGAAGACGGTGAAGTCCGCGCGCATCCCCGGGGTCAAACCGTCCTTGCCCGACAGGCCCAGCACGGACCGTGGCGCGTTGGTCGAGGCCTCCACCACGTCGTCGAACGGCAAACCCACCGCCAGCAGTTTCGAGAGCGTCGTCGACATGTCGTAGACCGGGCTCGCCATCGAATGCTTGTGCAGATCGGTGGAGATCGAGAAGGGCCGCAGGCCGTCGGCGATGGAGTCGCGCGCGGTCTTGAAGTTGAACGACGCGCCGCCGTGGCCGATGTCCATGAGGATGCCACGCGCCGCGAGGTCCTGCGCCATGCGGAACAGCGCCTCGGTGTCGCGGATCGACCCGGCGGGCTTGCCGTTGAAACAGTGGGTGACGATGTCACCGGGCGAGAGGATCTCGAACACCTCGTCGATCAGCGGGGGCGGCTCGCCCACGTGCACCATGAGCGGCAGGTTGGTCATCTCGGCCACGCGCTTGGCGATCTTGGCGGGGGTGATGCCCCAGCTGCCCACGATGACGCCCGACGCGCGCACCTTGATGCCGCAGATCACGTCGCGGTTGGCCTCGATCACCTCCAGCGTCCGGTCGATGTCGATCGACCGCCAGTCGATCAGTTCCGGCACGCGGTTACAGGCGACAAGTCCGATGGAGCCGATGTTGAGGAAGGCCTTGATGGTCTCGGACTGCGGCTCGATCACGTATTCGCGCAGCCCGTGGAAGCTCGCCTCGCCCGCCGACCCTGCGTCAGCCATGGCGGTGACGCCGGTGGGGCGGCCTGCCTCCGACGCGCGGATGGAGATGTCCGTGCCGCCGTGCCAGACGTGCACGTGCAGGTCGCACCAGCCCGGCGAGAGATACGCGCCGTTCAGGTCGAGCACCTCGGCGTCCGCAATGGCAGAAGCCGCCACGGTGCCGTCATCGGCGACATGGATCGCCTCCGGCGCCCGGTCGAAGCCGGTGGCCCGGAAGTTGGTCAGGGTGAGCGCCATAAGTCAGGTCTCCTTGGCAAGTCTGGGATCGAGCGCATCGCGCAGGCCGTCTCCGACGATCTGGAGCGAGAGGACGGAAAGCGCGATGGCGATGCCCGGGAAGAGGATGAGGAAGAAGGCGTTGTCGATGAACTGCCGCCCTTCGTTGACCATGATGCCCCAGGTCGGCGTCTTGGGATCGACACCAACGCCGAGGAAGCTGAGGCCCGCCTCTGCCAGCATGGCATAGGCGAAGATGAAGGTGGCCTGCACGAGGATCGGCGAGAGGATGTTGCGCAGCACGTGGGTCAGCATGATCGCGGGCGTCCCGGTGCCAAGGGCGCGGGCCGCCTCCACGAAGGGCAGTTCGCGGATGACGAGGGTGGAGGCGCGCACGATACGGGCGATGCGCGGCGTGTAGACGACGGAAAGCGCGAGGATGACGTTGCCCATGGTGCCGCCGAAGATCGCCACGAGCGACAGCGCAAGCAGGATGTCGGGGAAGGCCATCATCGCGTCGATCAGCCGGGACAGCGCGGTGTCCAGCTTGCGGAAGAACCCGGCGACAAGCCCCAGGATCACGCCAAGCAGCGTGGACAGCGCCGCGACACCGAGGCCGATCATCAGCGAGGTCTGCCCGGCAACAAGCAGCCGGCCCAGCAGATCGCGTCCGAAGGCATCGGCGCCAAGGACGTATCCGCCGGTTCCGGGGGCCGAGAGACGGCTGCGCACGGACATGCCGCCGATCTCGGTGATCCCCAGTGTGGGCAAAAGGAAACAGGCAAGCACGATCAGGACGAACATCACCAGCGCACCCATGACGGAGGGACGCGCCGAGAGTTGCCGCATGAGGCCCGGGGGCGCTTCGGAGAGGGAACCGCTCATCAGTATTTCACCCGTTTGTCGACGACGAGGTAAAGAAGATCGGTGGCGAGGTTCACCAGCACATAAAGCGCCGCGACCACGATCAGCGTCCCCTGGATCACCGGGTAGTCGCGCCGCAGCACCGCGTTGACCACGAGATTGCCCATGCCCGGCAGGTTGAACACCCGTTCCGTCACCACGGCGCCGGACACCAGCAGCGCAAAGGTCAGGCCGACCACGGTGATGATGGGGATGCCCGCGTTCTTCAGCGCGTGACGCAGGACCACGCGACGTTCGGTCATGCCCTTGGCGCGGGCGGTGCGCACGTAGTCCTCGCCCAGGATGTCCAGCATGGAGGCACGGGTGAACCGCAGGATAAGCGCGGAATTGGTGATGCCGAGCGTGATGGCAGGCAGGACCAGGTGGCCCATGCGCGTTGCGAAATCCGCCTCCGGTCCGCCATAGCCCGAGACTGGGAACCAGCCGAGGTCGGTCGCCAGGAACCGCTGGAACAGCAGGCCGGTCAGGAAGGACGGGACCGAGGCCGCAAGCATGGCAGACGTCACCGATATCTGGTCCCCGGCCGACCCGCGCCGGTAGGCGGCCCAGATGCCGATGGGTGCCGCGATGACCAGCGCCACCACGAGGGAGAAAAGCGCGAGGAAGATCGACGGCTCCGCACGGTCGGCCAGCACCTGCACCACCGGCTGATCGAAGAACAGCGAGGTGCCGAGGTCGCCTTGCACGGCGTTGGCGAGGAAGGTGAAGTATTGCACCGTGATCGGACGGTCGAGGCCAAGCCGGACGCGCAGGTCGTCGACTTCCTCGGGCGTGGCATCGGGGCCGAGCATGAGGCTTGCCGGATCGCCCGGGGCGAGACGGACGAGCACGAAGGCGATGGTGAGCACGAGAAAGATCACCACGATCATGCCTGCGAAGCGGTTGGCCAGATATCTGCGCATGTGTTCTTGTTCCGGCTGGAATGGCCGGCCCCGCAAGGGACCGGCCGATTGTCAGGTCACTCGGCCATCTTCGCGTTCCAGAAGGCCGGCCACGGCGAAGGCGCGACGCCTTCCAGACCCGCGGCTTTGCCCTGCAGCGCGTTGAAGTTGCCGACCTTGATCAGGCCCACGTCTTCCAGCACGATCTGCTGCAGCTCTGCAAAGACTGCCTTGCGCTTCTCCGGATCGCTTTCCGAGGTGAAGCGGTCGAGGATCGCGTTCTTTTCGGGGTTGTTCCAGCCCTCACGCGCGGTGGCGAAGAATGAGGAGGTCAGCGCCGGTTCCGGCAGGAAGGGCGAATGGGTGATGTAGATGTCCCACAGGTCCGGGTTGTCGCGGTTCTGCGCCAGCGTCGCCCAGTCCACCACGTCCATCTGGACCGTGAAGCCAGCCATCTCAAGCGCCATGCGGGCGACTTCGGCCATCTGGTAGTGGAACTCGTACTGGCGCGAGGTCAGGATGCGCAGCGGCGCACCGTCATAGCCCGCCTCTTCGAGGTAACCCTTGGCCTTCTCCTGGTCGTTCTGGTTGTACAGCTCGACACCGGCATCCGACCGCCACGCCCAGCCCTCGGGGTACATCGCGCCATCGGTCTGGAAGAACTTCTCGTCGCCGAAGGCGGCAAACAGCATGTCGTCGAAGGGCAGGGCGGCCTGCACGGCCTTGCGGATCGTGAGGTCCGTCATCAGGCCTTTCTTGTGGTTGATCGCAAAGACCGGCCAGCCGAAGGGCTCCAGCAGCACCGGCTCCGCGCCTTCCGACTCCGCGATGCGGTCGTAGGCCTCGGTCGACAGCCCGTCGGCATAGGCAAACTGCCCGGAGAGCAGACCCTCGACCCGGGTGTTGCCATCCGGCACCGGGATGAAGCGGATCTCGTCCGGCGTCTGCGCGCGCTCGGCGGCCCCGGTCGGCTGGGTGTAGCCGTCAAAGCGGACGAGCTGGGTGTACTGGTCGGGCTGATGCGCCTCCAGCTTGTAGGGGCCGGTGCCGATCACGGTCTCGATCTCGGGCGCGATGATCTCTTCGGGGTAGATCGCGGCGGCGGAGTTCGAGAAGGCCAAGAGCGACATCAGCGGCGCGTAGGGCGTCGAGAGCGTCAGCGTGATCTCGTTCGGTCCGGTCGCCTCGACGGAAGAGACCTTGTCGGCGATGCCCTTGCCCCGGCTCGCCACTTCGAGCCAGCGGTCGAGCGACGCCTTCACGTCCGCGCTGTCCATGGAAGACCCGTCGTGGAAGGTCACGCCTTCGCGCAGCGGGATCACGTAGGTCAGGCCGTCCTCGCTGATCTCCGGCATCTCGGCGGCCAGCAGAGGCACGACCGACCATGTGTCGTCGAAGGTAAAGAGCGTTTCCACGAAGTGCTGCGTGACGATGCTGACGACGTCCTTCGTGGACACCATCGGATCGAATGTATCCGGCTCACCGATGATGGCCACATCGAGCGTCTCGGCGCTCAGCGGCGCGGCAAGAAGCGCCGTGGCAGCGGCGGTCAGGAAGAGTCTGGAACGGTGGATCATGACGTTTTTCCCTGGGTTGTTTGATTTGTTCTTGTCCCCTCATAAGGTCGGAATCAGTACACAGCAGTCAACTATACTCCATAACTGGAGATCATAGCGGGATTGGGCGAACCAGAAAACAGGTGCGGCCAACATCAGCCAAGGATGACCATCAAGGTTGTATGCCGCGTATGAAAGGCCTTGGTTTATTGATCGAACCACGTTGTTTTGCGTCTCCGGTCCGCGGCCTTCGTGACGCCCTGACGTGTCGACTTTCCGGACCCTGTCGGACGCGGCGATCTGCCGTTCATCCGGACCGGCGGACAGCTTCTGACCCATCTCGAAAGCCGACTCTCATCAACAACCTTCGCTGTTGAAGCCGCCCGACGACACCGTCCCATCCCGAAAAGCGCCGAAAGATCAGCACCGCCTCGACAGAGCGGGTTTGCCCCGGACCAGATGCCGCTGCGGATCACTTCAGGTGAAGTCGTGAGGGACACGGCCCTCTCTCAGGGGAACCGCAATCCGGGCGCGGTTCGGAAATTCTGGTGCTCCATACCCCGCCTTTCAGGCGCTCTCGGCAGGTCGGACATCGCTGCGCCGCCGCAAGAACTCGATCAGCAGTCTCAGCTCGCCACTTGGCTCGGCCTCCTGGGGCCAGACAAGGTAGTAAAAGCTCCCCGGATCTTCGAATGCCGGACCCACCCGCACCAGCCGGCCGGACTGAAGTTCCCGGTCGGCGAGGAAATCCGGCAGGAGCGCCACGCCAAGGCCCGACGTCGCCGCGTTGGCAAGCGACAGGAACTGGTCGAACAGCGCGCCGCGCAGGTGGCCCGGCGCCACGTCCTGCTGCAGGAACCAGCTTTCCCAGGCGCCCGGCCGGCTCGACAGGTGCAGCAAGGGCATCCGGAGGAGATCGGCGGGGGTCACCGTATCGGGCAGGCCCGTGTCCGGGCGCGCGACCGGCACAAGGCGATTGCGCGCGAGGGGAAGAAATTCGACCCCCGGCCAGTCCGCGGTGCCGAAATGGACCGCCGCATCGAATTTTTCCGCGGCGAAATCGAACGGGCTGTTCCGCGTGGTCCGGTTGATGTGCACCTCCGGGTGCGCTTGCAGGAACGCCCCCAGATGCGGATCGAGCCAATAGAGCCCGAAGGTCAGCGGGATCGCCAAACTCAGGGCATTTCGGTCGCCCGCAGCACGGAGCTGCAAGCTGGCCTGCGCGAGGTCGGCCAGACAGTCCCGCACCGACCGCGCGTAGCTGCGCCCTGCCGAGGTCAGGCGCAGCCCCTTGCCTTCGCGGATCAGAAGTTTGACGCCCAGCTGATCCTCCAGGCTCTTCAGCTGACGGCTCACTGCCGAATGTGTCAGGTCGAGGTCCCGCGCCGCCGCGACAGCGGTCCCGAGGCGATCCACGGCCTCAAGCGCGCGCAGGCTGCTGATCGTCGGAAGAAAGCGTCGCGGGATCGACATGTGACAAAAGCTCCAAGGTTCGTGCGCACAAATCACTTTTCGGACAAGCCTCCGTACGGCACTTTCTCATGAAATCCCATGGGAGACTTGCTCTGATGCAGACTGTTCCAACGTTTCGCCACGCGCAGAGAACTCATTCGTTGGAGGTTTCCGAAATCGTTCAGCTTCCGGACCGCGCCGCAAAGCTGAGCGCCTCGGGACAGGACACCGTCCTTTTGTCCAACAACACGCCGGTGGTCCTGCCCTGCGACATGGACGACCGATTTCGGCTGACTGTCGCGAAACTGGATGCTGCGATGACCCCCCGCAGGCGCTGGATCATGTTGAACGCAGCCTCGAACCCGACCGACGCGCTCGATCCCGGGGAAGAGCTTCCGGCAGGGCTCGATCAGTTGGAGGCATTCATTCCGCAGGCCCCGGTCGCCGATCAGAAACAGCCGCTGGCAAAGGGAGCAGCCCAATGAGCACGGCAGGGATCCTTTGGGAACACACGAACGGCGAGGGCATCCCCGAGACCCGGCTTTCGTCCAGCAAAGAGGCCGATCTCGTGGTGATCGGTGGCGGCTTCACCGGCTGCTCGGCCGCGCTTCAGGCCGCGCGGTCAGGCGCGTCGGTGATCGTGCTCGAAGCCGAAACGATTGCCCATGGCGGCTCCGGCCGCAACGTCGGTCTGGTGAATGCCGGGCTGTGGCTGCCGCCGGACGATGTCGTGGCGACCATGGGTGAGGCTGCGGGCACGCGGCTGATCGAAGAGCTGGGCCAAGGCCCCGCGACGGTCTTTTCCCTCGTGCAGGAATTCGGGATCGCCTGTGAAGCCGTTCAGAACGGCACCCTGCATCTGGCGCATGCGCCCGGCGGTTTCCGCGACCTCGAGAACCGCTTTCGACAGGGCAACCGCTTCGGGGCGCCCTTGCAGCTCCTGGATCGGGACGAAACCACCCGGCGCACGGGCAGCACCGAATTTCACGGCGCGCTTCTGGATCCGAGGGCGGGCACGGTGCAGCCCCGGGCCTATTGCAACGGTCTGGGGCGCGCGGCCGTCGGACTGGGGGCTCAGATCTACCAGAACAGCCCGGTCACCCGAGTCGAAAGGGCAGGGAAGTCCTGGCGGGTCCATGCCAATGGCGAGGTCGTCACCGCGCAGCGCCTGCTTCTTGCAACGAACGCCTACCACACGCTGGCCGAAGGCGCTTATGCGCCGGAATACGTCGTGGTGAACTACTGTCAATTCGCCACGGCACCGCTGACCGAAGCGCAGCGGGCAAAGGTCCTGCCCGGGCGCGAGGGATGCTGGGACACCGCGCTGGTCATGTCGTCGATCCGCACGGACGAAAGCGGCCGGCTCATCGTGGGGGGCATGGGGAACACCGACGGCCCGGCTGCGCAGATCCACGCACGATGGGCACGCCGCAAGTTGCAACGCCTGTACCCCGACCTGGGCGACGTTCCGTTCGAGCACCACTGGCGGGGCAAGATCGCGATGACCCGGGACCATATTCCGAAGGTCGTCGAGTTCGGCCCCGACGCCTACGCCGTCTTCGGCTACTCCGGACGGGGCATTTGCCCCGGCACCGTCATCGGCACGGCTGCGGCCAAGGCGCTTCTGGGGGAAGGTCCCGACGCACTGCCTCTGCCGGTTGTCCGCAAGTACGCCGAACGCTTCAAGAAGCTGATGGGCGCCTATTACGAATTCGGTGCATCGCTGACCCATGCAACCCGGCCCGGCCTCATGGGGTGACGCCATCGTGACGCTTGCATTCGTCCTTCGGGTAGGTTTCGAGGTATGACGGGAACGGCGCCCGTGTTGCCAAGGCGCTTCCAGTCAGACGGAGCAGCGGACATGACCACCCTTTCTCGGCGGGAGCTTCCCGACATGCGCCTGTTGCAGACGTTCGAGAGCGCCGCGCGCCACGGCAACTTCACCCGCGCCGCAGACGAGCTCGCCCTGACGCAAAGCGCTGTCAGCCGTCAGGTCCGCGAACTGGAAGAGCAGATCGGCCATCCCCTGTTCGAGCGGGTCCGTGGCCGGGTCATCATGACACCGACCGGCGAGACGTTTCTTCGGGAGGTCACACAGCTTCTGCGCATGGCCGAGGTCACCATGCGTCACGCCAAGGCCGCCGACGCGGGCCACACGCTGCTGACCATCAACGCTCTGCCGACCTTTGCCCATAGATGGCTTGCGCCGCGTCTGGTGGACTACATCGGCAAGGCCCCGAACACGAGCTTCGACATCACCACGAGAAAGGGCCTGTTCAACCTGGCCGCCGAGCAATGCGACCTCGCGATACACTTCGGCGACCCGAACTGGCCGGGGGCCAGGTGCATCTACCTGTGCAGCGAAATCGTCGTTCCGGTCGTGGGCGGTGCGCTGCGGCAGACGCGCGCCTCCGCGCCCGAGGACCTGATCGAAGCGCCCAAACTCGTCCTGTCGGAACGCCCAAACCTCTGGTCGGACTGGTTCGGGCGCTGCGGGGTCGACGCGCCCCTTACGCGCATCGCCCATACCTTCGACCAGTTCACGCTCACCATCGAGGCGGCGAAGGCCGGTCTCGGGTATGCGCTTCTGCCCCGCTACCTCATCGAGAAGGAACTCGCCGGCGGCGAGCTGAAGGTCGTTCTGGATGCGCCCCATGCAACGCAGAAAGCCTACCACATGGTGATCCCGGAAGGGCGCGAGGAAAAGGTGAAGCCGTTCTGCGACTGGCTTGTGGACCAGGTCCAGTTCCGCCCGCTGGCCCGGGGGTAGTGCCCAAACCGGCCAACGGGTCTTCGATGGTGCGCGGCGCACGCAAATCCAGCTCTGTGCGGGCCATCTCCACTCTCGTTGCTTTCCAGCAAGACAGCGGAGATGTCCCAACCCATTTTGAATGCGCCGCCGAGGGGGACGCTGCGCGGATAATCCGTCTTATGTAATTCGGATCACCCGGCGCATGACCCTAGGTCGGCGCTGATCCGGGCCGCCGCTGTCTGGCAGATCGTGCGGAAAGCCCTTGGCTGCTCGTCGTATCGCGCCTTGGGAATGCAGAGGCTGACCGCCGCGAAGGGGATTTCCGTGTGGTTGCGCAAGAGCGCCGCCGTGCAGATCACGTCCCGCTCCGTCGCGACCGGCCCGGCGGCAAAGCCGTCGCGCGCCATGGCGGCCAGGTCCGTCTCGCGCCGTTCCGGAGGCAGCAGCGGCGTACGCCCGTTGGCGTGGTCGGCGAAATAGGCCTCCTGCCGCGTGCGCCCGGCGACCGACAGGTGCAGCATGCCGACCGGCGTCTCGTGCGCGTCGAGGTCGTCGAGGATGCTGCGCGCAACCCGCAACGCCTTGCCGCCCTCGATGGCATCCGCCACCACCAGCCGCGAGCGGTCCAGAACCGTCAGGTGCACCGTCTCCCCGTAGTCAGCCACCAGCCGCTCCAGCGTCGGGCGGGCGGTGTCGACCAGGGCGGAGGTGTCGATCAGCACGCGGTAGAGAGAGGCAATCATCGGCCCCAGCCTGTACCGCCCCCGCGCGACGCGCTGCACCATCCCGATCTTGCGCAAACCGTCCATCAGGTCGTGCGTTCCGCTCGTCGACAGGTTCATCCGACGCGCGATGTCCGACAGACCCAGCTCAGGCTCCTTTTCGGAGAACAGCCGCATGATATTCCCGACTTTCCGGATAGTCCCCATGTTCACTCCTTCTCAACTGATTACTCATTCACACTATCCGGTAATAACGGATAAACTCACGGTATGGTCCGATACCTTTAGGCAATGCCGGATTTGACCTTTCATACCCTCCAACCCGATCAGCGATTTCCGGACGGGTCCAAGGGAGGACAAGATGAAAGATCACACCACACAGGGCACCGCACCCTACACCGGCGCCGAATTCCTCGAAAGCCTTCAGGACGGACGCTGTGTCTATGTCCATGGCGAGCGGGTCAAGGACGTCACGAAGCATCCCGCGTTCCGCAACTCCTCGCGCATGGTGGCGCGCTGGTACGACAAGCTGAACGCGCAGAAGGACACGCTTGGACGGCCCACCGACACCGGGTCGGGCGGCTGGACGCACCCGTTCTTCCTGGGGCCGAAATCAGCGGAGGACCTGATCGCCGGCCGCGACGCCATCGCCGAGACGCAGCGCGTGGCGAACGGCTGGATGGGCCGCGCACCGGACTACAAGGCGGCCTTCCTCGGCACGCTCGGCGCGAACAGCAGCTTCTACGGCGAATACGCCGAGAACGCGAAGATGTGGTACGCCCGAACGCAGGAGCGGCTGGACTACTGGAACCACGCCATCGTCAATCCGCCGATCGACCGTCACCTGCCCATCGAGGAAACCGGCGACGTCTACATGCAGGTCGAGAAGGAAACCGATGCGGGCCTGATCGTGTCGGGGGCCAAGGTGGTCGCCACCGGCTCGGCGCTGACGCATTACAACTTCATCGCCCACTACGGCATTCCCATCAAGGAGAAGAGGTTCGCCCTGATCTTCACCGCGCCCATGGGCGCCGAGGGGGTTAAACTGATCTCGCGCGCCTCCTACGAGCTGAACGCGGCGGTGATGGGCACACCCTTCGACTACCCGTTGTCCAGCCGCCTGGACGAGAACGACTCCATTCTCGTCTTCGACAAGGTGCTCGTCCCGTGGGAGAACATCTTCATCTACGGCGACGTGGAGAAGATCAACGCCTTCTTCCCGGCCTCGGGCTTTGTCCCGCGCTTCACCCTGCATGGCGTGACGCGGCTGGCGGTCAAGATGGATTTCATTTCCGGTCTTTTCTCCAAGGCACTGGAGGCGACAGGCTCCGGCGTCTTCCGCGGACCGCAGACGGCGGTGGGCGAGGTCATCGCCTGGCGCAACCTGTTCTGGGGCCTATCCGACGCGATGGTGAAATCGCCCGTCGCGTGGGAAGGCACCAGCGGCTACGTCCTGCCCAACATCAACTACGGCCTCGCCTACCGGGTCTTCGCGCCCATGGCCTACAGCCGCATCAAGGAGCTGATCGAGCGGCACGTGGCCTCCGGCCTGATCTACCTGCCCTCCTCGGCGATGGACTTCGGGTCAGAGGAGATCCGCCCCTACATCGACCGTTTCGTGCGCGGGTCGAACGGCATGGTCGCCGTGGACCGGGTGAAGCTGCTGAAGCTGCTCTGGGACGCGATGGGCTCCGAATTCGGCGGTCGGCATGAGCTGTACGAAAGCAACTACGCCGGCAACTACGAAAACATCCGCATCGAGACCATGCTGACCGCACAGGCGACCGGCGAGATGGAGATGATGCAGAACCTCGTGGAAGAGTACATGTCGGAATACGGCCTCGACGGCTGGAACGTGGCCGACATGATCAACCCGTGGGACGTGAACCGCCTCAGGGGCGGCTTCCAGTAAATCCTCCGGGATGCGGTCCGCCGGGCTTGGCGGGCCGCGTCTGACAGGCAAGAGGCCATCATGGATTTTCAGGCAGAACAGACACGCATCGTGACGGACTGGCAGGCGTCCCTGCCCGCCTCCGTCATGGCCATCGGCGCCTTCGACGGTGTGCATCGCGGCCACCAGGCGCTGATCCGCGGCGCGGTGGATCAGGCGCGGAGGGCGCATGTCGCCTCTGTCGTCTGGACCTTCGACCCGCCGCCCAAGGTGGTCTTTGGCCGCGCCGCACAACTTTGCCCGCTGGACGAGAAACTGGCCCGCATCGCCCGGCTTGGCCCGGACATGATCGTGGTCGCCCGCTTCGACCGTCTCTATGCCGCCCGAAGCGCCGACACCTTCCTGCGCGACCTCGCCCGGGTGAACCCACAGGTGATCCACGTCGGCGCGGACTTCCGGTTCGGGCACCGGCAGTCCGGCGACACCGCCCTCTTGTCGCGCCATTTCAACGTCAACATCGCGCAACCCGTGATCTGCGCGGCGGGCGAAACCGTATCGTCCACACGCATTCGCGCCCTACGTGCAGACGGGAGACTGGCAGAGGCCCGCGCCCTGCAAGGCCCCTTCGAGAGCGCCGCCTGCCTGACCGGGCGGATGCTGACCCAGGACCTGAGATTCCAGGAGACGACGCCATGAACGTGCGCTTCGAACATATCGACCCCCGCGCCCTGCGCGATGCCTGCGGCGCCTTCGCCACCGGCGTGACGGTGATTTCCACCCGGACCGAGGAAGGCGACCACGGCATGACCGCCAACGCCTTCATGTCGGTGTCGCTGGACCCGCCGATGATCGCGATCTCGCTGGACCACAAGTGCAAGCTCCTGGACAAGGTGCGCGCCTCCGGCCGTTATGCGGTCAGCATCCTTTCCGACGAGATGGAGAAGCTGGCCATGCACTTCGCCGGGCGTTTCGACCCCGACCACGCCGATCCCTTCGAGGAGCTGGACGGCCTGCCCGTGGTGCCCGGCGCCGCGTCGGTCTTTGTCTGCGACGTGGCGCAGGACGTGGAGGCCGGGGATCACGTGGTCTTTATCGGACAGGTCACCCGTCTCGAACGCGCGTCCGGGGCCCGCCCGCTCCTTTTCCACGGCGGCAAGTTCGGCGGCCTGGCCGACTGAGGCCTGCCTCGCGCGCCTTCAATGCAAGCGACGGCTCGCGAGATCATGCATGACATGGTGCCGGCAATGCCGGGCACCGCACAGCCTTCAGAGGCAATCCATGCAGGCCCCATGCCTCACCCCGAAAACCCGAAAGGAAAAGCGGCCCCAAATCGGGCCGCTCCCTTCCATCCCATGTCCGGCAAGCGACACTCTACTCCGCCGCAGCCGCCCGTGCACCCGTCACCCGCGCCAGCCCGTCGACAAAGAACGGGCGGAAGCCGTCAGGATGCTCGCTCATCGGGAAGTGCCCGACCTCCTCCATCACCGAAAGCGTCGCCCCCGGGATCTGGTCGGCGGTGCGCTTCGCATCCTCCGGCGTGCAGGTGAAATCATAGGCCCCGACGATGAAATGCACCGGCGTCCGGGTCGTGTCGATCCGGTGAAGCTGCCCCACGAGGCTGTCGTCCTGCGTGTAGAACGAGAGATCCCCCCGGAACACGCCCGGCCCCGACTGCATGAACATCCAAAGGGTGTTCCAGCGCTCCGCCAGCGGTGCATAGGGCGAGATGTTGGTCGACACCAGCGCCGCCCCCATCTCTCCGCCATGCGCGTCGGGCCGGTGGAACCAGTCGATGTCGTACCACGCCGGCTGGAAATCCGACGCCTCGATGGCCAGGAAGGCCCGGAACGCCTCCGGGTGGTGCACCGCCAGTTGCAGCGCGATCCGCCCGCCCATCGACACGCCTGCCAGCACCGGCCTGTCCAGCCCCAGCGCAGCCGCCACGGCAAGGACGGTCTGCATGTAGACCTCCGTCGTCAGCAGGTATTCCTCGGTCTGGAAGCCCTCCGGCGGCAGCGACTTCCCGTGCCATGGCATGTCGAAGGCGATGACCCGGTGCGACGCGGTGATCTCCGCATCGTTCAGGATGTGCCGCCACTGGCGCGTGTCCGACCCGGCGGTGTGCAGGCACAGCACCGGCTGCCCCTGCCCCGCTTCCTCGAAGTAGATGCGCTGGCTCCGGCCCGCGACCTCGACCGTCACGTACCGTCCGCAAATCGGCTCGATCATGCGTTCACTCCTTCACGTCCAAGGGCCAGGACCTCCTTGAAGAACCGCAGGTTCTTCACGAGGCACAGCATGTCGCCGACGATCTCCGCCCGGCCGATCTTCACCATGGCAAAGATGTCGTGGAACCCCGGCGCGGGCCGCGCGGTCCAGAAGGCACGCAGCGCGTCGGCATCTGTCATCAGGCCGAAACGGTACGGCGTCTTCTTCGACGGCCCCTCCACGATCCGGTCGATGCGCCCCTTCTCGAACACCAGGTAGAATTCCTGCCCGTCCACCTTCAGCAACACGGTTTCCGAAAACAGCGCGCCCAGGCGATGAAGATGCGGGCTGCGCTCAAGCTCTGCCGTGATCCGTGCCAGCGTGTCGTGCATGGGTCCTCCCCTGTCAGGCCCTGTTCCAGTCGCGCGCAGCATGGCGCGCCGCACAGCGGGCCGAAAGGTATGACGCGATACCCTCCAAGGCGACACGGCCAAGACCTTTTCGATATCGCCCGATACCCGGCCCCCGGCTTCCCCGATGCCCGGCAAGGGTGCACAGTCGCCCCACCAGACACCACCGGCACCCCAGCCGCCCCGACAAGACGCAAGAGGAGGAGGATCCCAATGCGCAACGTGACCGTAGAGAACGTCACCGACGTCGTCGTCGACGCCATCGGCGCCAGCAGCGACATTCCCGCCCGCCAGAAGGAGATCATGACCGCGCTGGTCAAGCACCTGCACGGCTTCTGCAAGGACGTGAACCTGACGCATGGCGAATTCATGCAGGCCTGCGATTTCCTCGCCCGGGCCGGGGCCGTGTGCTCCGACAAGCGGCAGGAGTTCATCCTGCTGGGCGACATCCTCGGCGTCGAGGTGCTGTGCGACATGCTGTCGAACCCGACCCCCAACGGCGAGACCACCGGCACCGTGCTCGGCCCCTTCTTCCGCGAGAACGCCCCGATCCTGCCGCACGGCGCCTCCATCGTGCAGAAGCACTTCGATGACGAGGAATCGGTCTTCGTCGAGGGCTACGTGAAGGACGCCTCCGGCGCCCCGATCGCCGGCGCGATCATCGACGTCTGGGAAGACGCACCCAACGGCCTTTATGAAAACCACGACCCGGAGCAGCCGGAATACAACCTGCGCGGCCGGTTCGAGACCGACGAGAACGGCTATTACGCCTACCGCGCCCTGCGCCCGGTGCCCTACCCGATCCCGTCCGACTGGACCGCGGGCGAGATGATCGCCTACATGGGCCACCACACCATGCGCCCGGGCCACATCCACGTCGTCGTCAACAAGGAGGGCTACCGCCCGCTGGTGTCGCAGATCTACGACGCCTCCTCCGACTACCTCGACAACGACTCGGTCTTCGCCGTGAAGGAGAACCTGATCGGCGAGTTCCGCAAGGCCGACGCCGACCACGGCACCGACCTCCACGTGCAGTTCGACTTCGTGCTGGCCGACCAGAAGCTGGCCATGGCCGCCGAGTAACGGCCTGCCCCGCGCGGCGGACAACCGCCGCGCGGGTCCCCACCAGACCCAATTCCCGACGACAGGACCACGGACATGAGCGCATCCCGCACGGCAGCGGTTGTAGACCTTGGCGGCGCGACCGCCCGCGGCACCGCCATCAAGGCGATCAGGACGCGCATCGTCGATTGCGTCACCACCCGGCGCCACAAGCTGTCGAACACCGAGCTGACCCACCAGTCCTTCGTCATCGTGGAGGCGACGCTGGCCGACGGCACCACGGGCTACGGCGAGGCCAGTACCCTTGGCGGCCCCCGTTGGTCCGAGGAAAGCGTGGAGGCGATCAAGGCCAACATCGACACCTACATCACACCGGCGCTGCTTGAGGGCTCCGCGCTCGACTTCGAACTGAACGCGCTGAAGATGAAGAAGGCGGTCAGCCGCAACACATCCGCCCGCGCCGCGGTCGAGGGGGCGCTCTACGATGCCGCCGGCAAGTCGCTCGACCTGCCCGCCACAGCCTTCCTCGGCGGCACGGTCCGCGACCGGATCGAGGTGCTCTGGGCCCTCGCCTCGGGCGACGCCGAACAGGAGATCGAGGAGGCGCAGGCCAAGCTCGCCGCCCGCCTGCACCGCCGTTTCAAGATCAAGCTGGGTTTCCATGAACCGCGCGAGGACATGATTCGCCTGCGCCGCATCATGTCGGCCATGCCCGCGGGCACGGAAATGGTCGTCGACATCAACCAGGGCTGGTCGGAGGCCACCTTCATCCGCTACGCCCCGGAGCTGGCCGAGATGGGCATCGCCCTGATCGAACAGCCGCTGAAGCCCGGCCTGCTGCACGCCACCGCCCGCGTGGCGCAGCGCAGCCCGATCCCGATCATGACCGACGAGGCCGCCTTCTCCACGCAGGACCTCGTGCAGAACGCCGTGGCCGCCACCGGTTCGGTCTACTCGCTCAAGCTGGTGAAATCCGGCGGCCTGCAAGAGATGAAGCGCGCCGCGGCCGTCGCCAGCGCCTTCGGCCTCGAACTCTACGGCGGCTGCCTGCTCGAATCCGGCATCGGCGCCGCGGCCCACCTGGCCGTCTTCGCCACCCTGCCCACGCTGGAATGGGGCTGCGAACACTTCGGCCCCTCGATCCTGCAACGCGACCTGACCAAGAGCGGCATCATTTACCGCGACTTCCACATCGAAACGCCCAAGGGTCCCGGCCTCGGCATCACGGTGGACCCCGACGCCCTCGACGCCGCCACCCGCAAGTCCTGACCCGACACAAACGGGCCCCCAAACCCTTCATCTTGGCCGCAAATACCTCGGGGGGCTCCGCAGGAGCGGGGGCAGCGCCCCCTCCCCCGTTCAAATCTCCGATGACACGCGGAACCCGGCGCCAACGGCCACAGCCGCCCCCTCAGTGCCCGCGCCGGAACTTCCGCGCCACGTCGAAGAACTGCGCCACCTGCGCGGACTGGTTGTCGCGCCGGGCGTGGATGGTCAGCGCGGTCCCGGGGTTGTAGCCCTCGTAGCTGCGGAAGAACACGCCGGGGCGCGAGGTCCGCGACACGCTCTCCGGCACGACCGAGATGCCCACCCCCACCGACACGAGGCTGATCGCCGTCTGGTAATCCTGCGCCAGTTCCAGCGCCGCGGGCTCGAACCCTTCCTTGCGGCAGATGCTCAGCACGAAGTCCGCATAGCTGGGCCGCGGCCTGCGCGGATACAGCACGAAGGTCTGGCTGCCGAGCTCCGCAAAGACGATCTTCTTGCGCTCCGCCAGTTCGCTGTTGTCGGGGATGGCCAGGATAAGGTCTTCCTGCGCCAGCGGTTCGCGCCGCAGTTCGTCGTCCTTCAGGCTGGGCCGGGCGACGGCCACGTCGATCTCGCGCTGCACAAGCGCGGAATGCAGTTCGGCATTGTTCATTGCCGACAGCGCCAGCTCCACCTTGGGATAGAACGACCGATAGGACTTTATGAGATTGGGCAGCACCCCGTGCGAGGCCGATCCGACGAAGGCCACGCGCAGCCGCCCGACACCGCCCTCGCCGACCTGCCGGGTCTCCTTGTAGGCAGCCTCCAGCCGGTCGACCAGCGCGCGGGCGTGGCGTTCCAGCACCTCGCCCGCCTGTGTCTTGCGGATCTGGCTGCGCGAGCGGTCGAAAAGCTGGGCGCCGATCTCTGCCTCCAGGGCTGCAATCTGGCGGGACAGCGGCGGCTGGGCGATTTCCAGCCGCGAGGCGGCGCGGCCGAAGTGCAATTCCTCGGCCACCGCCAGAAAATACCTGAGACGACGCAGTTCCATGGCACCCCTCCCTCAGACCTAGAAGGTATGGGAGGTGCGCTCACGATACAACTGCGATCATGGTCGGTCGGACGGGCGCCCTGCACACGCCCCGGACGCGCGTGGCGTCAGCCTGTCGCCTGCTCGCTTGCGGCTTCGGATGCGGCGAGGGTCAGGGCTTTCATCAGCGTACGCGCGTCGGTGGGCTTGGGACAGTGCATCGCGCCGGGGAAGCGCGCGACGACCTCGTCCTCGATCAGGTGGCCGGAATGGAAGATCAGCGGCACACCCGCCCGGTCCAGCCGTTCGGCCACCGGAAAGACGTCGCCGTCCCGCAGACGCACGTCCAGAACGGCGGCCACCGGCACAACATCCTCAAGGGCGTCCAGCGCAACGGACACGCGGGCAAACGGGCCGCACACCTCGAAGCCGCCATCCTCGATCATCATCTGGATGTCCATGGCGACGATCGCTTCGTCCTCGCACAACAACACGACCCCGCGCTGCTCTTCTGCTATGTCATTTCTTGTTTTCATAGTTAAGGCGTGTCCTGCGCATCCATTCGGTCTGCTCCACTTCGATGCGTCCGTCAAGTTGTGCGGCGGACATCTGCATGAGCGTGGAACCGAACCCTTTCTTTTCCTTCGACGGCTTAACCGCCGGAACGTCGTATCGTTCCGTCCAGTCGAGCACGACTTCGCTACCGTGTTCCAAAGACCACGAAACGTTGAGGCTGCCGTCCACGGCCCCAAGCACCCCGTACTTCGCCGTGTTGGTCGCCAGTTCGTGGAACATCAGCGACAAGGTGGTCAGCGTTTCGGGCGTCAGGGGCACTGCAGGCCCATCGACCGTCACCGAGGCATGACCGGCGTAGGGCTCCACCGCGCCCTCGACCGCGTCGGTCAGCGTCAGCCGGGTGCCCGCCGGTGCGCGGTGCGTCAGGTTGTGGGACCGCGCCAGCGCCCCGATCCGTGCCGTCACGCCCTCGACGAGATCCGGAACGGTCTCCGCCGAATGCCCGGCGATGCGCACCATGCCCGAGATGATCGAGAACAGGTTCTTCACCCTGTGGTTCATCTCGTGCAGCATGACCTCGCGCACCTGCCGCGCCTCTTCCTCCTCGGTGATGTCGAAGATTACGCCCAGCGTCCGCAGGCCCTGGCTGCGGTGCAGGCGTCGTCCGACAAGCTGCACCGACCGCGCGTGCCCGCCCTCGGCCGACGGCAGGGTGAAGGTCAGCGAGAACGGCAGCTTCGTGTCGCTGTTCTCCAGCGCCTCCTGCGCTTCGTTCCAGCTGTCCTCCGGCAGATGCGCAAGGAAGGCCGCAACCTCCATTTCCTCCGCCTCGACCCCCAGAAGCTGCGCGCCGATCGTGTCGAAGCGGATCGTGTCGCCGGTGCGCGACAGTTCCCAGACCCCCAGCCCGGCCACGTCCAGCGCCATGCGCAGGCGTTCGCCCTCGGTCTTCAGGTCGTCCTCCAGCCGCAGCGCCTCCGTCAGCTCGGAGAACACCAGCGTCACGCCGTCGATCCGGTCCTCGCGTTTGCGATAGGGCGTCACCACCAGCGACCAGGTCCGGTGTTCGTCCGCATCCGCCACAGTCAGGGTCTGCTCTTCGCCCGTCTCCATGACGTGACGGATGGCCGACAGCACCTTCGCGTCCTCGCCGATGCGGCTGGTCATCTCCGACAGCGGCCGCCCGCGGTCGCCATGCCGCAGCGGATAGACCGACTGGATGGCGTCGGTGAAGTTGCGGATGCAGCCGTCGGCATCGAGCATCACCAACGGCAGCGCGGTGGAGGAAAAGAAGTTCGACAGGTCCGCGTTGGCGACCGACAGGGCGTCGACCTTGTCCTTCAGTTCGTCGTTGACGGTGGCCAGCTCCTCGTTGGTCGACTGGAGCTCCTCGTTCATCGACATCATTTCTTCGTTGGAGCTTTTCAGCTCCTCGTTCGCGGTTTCCAGTTCCTCGACCGTGGTGTGCAGCCGCGCCCGGGTGGAGCGCAGCTCGTTCTCGAGGCTCTGCACATGGCTGTCGGCGGCGTCCACGTCCTCGATCTCGTACTCGTGCGCCGGATCGAAACGGTCACGCTCGCGGAAGACCAGAAGGATGGTGCCGTCGCTCAGCGGATCGCCGATCAGGTCGAAACGCTGCTTTCCGAACTCCGAATTGGCGGTCAGGTCGCGGCTGATCGTGCGCTTGCCGGATTGCGCCACCTGCCGCACGATGGCCGAGATTGCCTCGCGCACGCCGGGCAGCGCGATGGACGCCGCGAACTGTGCCGACTGGTGCCCTGGCTGCATTTCGAGGTAGCGGCCCAGCCGCCCGGTGGAATTCAGCACCTCGCCCTGCCGTGACACCTGCAGCGTCGCCGGGCCGTAAACGTCGAGGATGCGATCGTGCACCGAATCGTCCGACCAGTCGACGCGTGTCGCCCGCCTGTCGGTGTCGTCCTCCGGCTGCCGCCTGCCCCGCTCGCTTTGCCGCGGCTGGTTGCGCAGGTGGAGCGGATACTCCGGGCGCGCATCGTTGCGCTCGAAGATGCGGGCCTGCGCGTCCAGCGGATTGAACAGGTGGTCGTGACGGCCCAGCGATTCCGACGGGCCGAGGAACAGCGCCGCGCCCGGCCGCAGGGCGTAGTGGAAGATCGGCATGACCGCCGCCTGCAGCTTGTCGCCGAAGTAGATCAGCAGGTTGCGGCAGGACAGCAGGTCGATGCCGGAAAACGGCGGGTCGCGCACGACGCTGTGCACCGAAAAGCGGATCATCTCGCGGATGCGCGAGGTGATCTGGAACTTGCCGTCCCGCGCGATGGTGTAAAGCTCGCGCATCTCCTCGGGGATGTCGGCCATGGCGGCGTTGGGATAAAGCCCGTTTCGCGCGATCCTCAGCATCCGCTCGTCGATGTCGGTGGCGAAGACCTGGATGTCGATTGTCCGCCGCTGCTCGCGCACTTCCTCGGCAAAGAGCATGGCGATGGAATAGGCCTCCTCGCCGCTCGAGCAGCCGGGCACCCAGACGCGGATCTCTTCCTTGCGGGAATTGCGCACCAGCGGTTTCACCACCTTCTGCCGCAGCATGTCGAAATGCGCCGGGTCGCGGAAAAAGCGGGTCACGTTGATCAGCAGCTCGCGGAACAGGATCTCGCATTCCTCCGGGGTGGACCGGATGTAGCGCAGGTAGGCGTTCGCGTCGTCGAGGTCGAGCACCTGGATGCGCCGCTGCACCCGCCGTGTCAGGGTCGACTTCTTGTAGCCGGAAAAGTCGTGCCCGGCGGTCGTGCGCACCACGGTGCAGATGTCGTCCAGCGTCTCCTCGACGGTCCGGGCCAGCGCATCCTCCGCGCCGTTGAAGGCGGCCTTGGCAAAGAACTGCTGGATCGTCTCGGTGATCTCGTTCGGGCGCAGCACGAAATCCACCAGCCCCGTGGACCGCGCCGAGGTCGGCATGCCGTCGTACTTTGCCGTCTCCGGGTCCTGCACCACGCACAGACCGCCGTGTTCCTTGATCGCCCGCAGACCGGCGCTTCCGTCCGCGCCGGTGCCCGACAGGATCACGCAGGCGGCATTGCGGCCCATGTCCAGCGCCAGGCTTTCGAAGAAATCGTCGATGGGCCGCCGCAGGCCGCGCGGCTGCGCGAAATCCGTCAGCTTCAGCACACCCTTGTCGATCGACAGCCCGTGGCCCGGCGGAATGATGTGCACACAGCCCGGGCGCACCTGTTCGCCGTCCTCGGTCTGGCGCACCTCCAGCGTCGTGTGGCGGCCCAGAAGCTCGGCCAGCAGGCTCTCGTGGTTGGGGTCGAGATGCTGCACCACCACGAAGGCCAGCTGGCAGTCCTGACCGGCGGTGCTCAGCATGTCGCGCAGCGCCTCCAGCCCGCCGGCCGACGCGCCGACGCCTACGACAAACAGCGCCTCCGCGTCCTTCGATGCCTTCTGCGCCTCTCCGTCCTCGCCCACCGGCAGCCCCTCATTCATCGAGAGACAGCCTTGCCATAAGCGCGATGGAATCCGCGATGGCCTGGGCAGAGCCCTGCATCGCCAGCCCGAATTCCTGCCCCATGGCCTCGATGTCGCTCAGGTTGCGCCGCAGGCGCGCATCGTGTGCCACAAGCTGGCGACGCTGGTCGGCATTGGTCATGTCGAACTGCGACGCGAGGATGAACCGCGTGTCCCCGGCGTTGTTGCGCAGCCGGGACATCAGGACGAGGTTGCGGAACAGCGACCCGTCCTTGCGATAGTTCATCACCGGAAAGCGGCCGCTGTCCTGGCTCGGATCGTGCACGAAATCGTGAAGCGCCTGCACCTGCTCGGCCGAGGTCTCCTCGCCCTGCAGGAAGCGGCAGTTGCGCCCTTCCACCTCATCCGGCTCGTAGCCCGTCAGCTTGGTGAACCCGCTGTTGACCAGCGCAAGCGGCACGTCGCCATCCTGCGTCGAAAGGGACAGTGCGACCCCTGACTTCTCGATATAGGCCTGCAACTTCGCAGGCAGAATGTCGCTACTCATTCCGTCCAGTGGTTCCTTGGAGCGTGGTTCACTGATCCAAGTTATGTGTTGCATTTGAGATGTCGAGCAAGCCCGCGCGTCAACTTCTTTGGTCGCAGGGGAACGAAAGCCGGGATTGCAACTCTTCGCCCGCCGGCATTTCACCTCTTGGCGCCCCCCCCCGCAAGGCACTAAACGGGGTCTCCGGGCCGCGACCCGGCCCGAACCGGCAGGACAGGAGGCATCCTTTGGACCAGACCGCCACGCGCATCAACCGCACCATCGCAACCGAGATCGCCGCCCGCGAGGAGCAGGTCTCGGCCGCCGTGTCCCTTCTGGACGGCGGGGCCACCGTGCCCTTCGTGGCGCGCTACCGCAAGGAAGTCACCGGCGGGCTGGACGACACGCAACTCCGCACGCTGGCCGACCGGCTGTCTTACCTGCGCGAGATGGAGGCCCGCCGCGCCACCATCCTCGGGTCGATCAGGGATCAGGGCAAGCTGACCGACGACCTCGCCCGCGCCATCGCGCAGGCCGACACCAAGGCCACGCTCGAAGACATCTACCTGCCCTACAAGCCCAAGCGCCGCACCAAGGCGATGATCGCCCGCGAAAACGGGCTCGAACCGCTGTTGCGCGCGATCCAGGACAACCGCACCGCCGATCCGCAGAAACTGGCCGAAGCCTACACCGGCGACAACGTCGAGACGGTAAAGGCCGCGCTGGAAGGCGCCCGCGACATCCTCGCCGAAGAGCTGACCGAAAACGCCGCCCTCCTGGGCGGCCTGCGCGACTTCATGATGCGCGAGGCCCGCATCTCCGCCCGCGTGCAGCCCGGCAAGGAAGAGGCCGGCGCCAAGTTCTCCGACTACTTCGACCACGTCGAGAACTGGGCGACCATCCCCTCGCACCGCGCGCTCGCCATCCTGCGCGCCGCCAAGGAAGAGATCGTCACCATCGAGATCGCCCCGGACCCGGAAACCGGCACCGAGCGCGCGGTCAACATGGTGGCCTCGGCCATCGGCATCCCCGGCGACGGCGCGGGCGACAAGTGGCTGCGCGATGCGGCGGGCTGGACCTGGCGGGTAAAACTGTCGCTGTCGATGTACGTCGACCTGCTTTCCGAACTCCGCCGCCGCGCGCATGAAGAGGCCATCGCCGTCTTCGCCCGCAACCTGAAGGACCTCCTGCTGGCCGCGCCCGCCGGGAACAAGGCGACGCTGGGCCTCGACCCCGGCATCCGCACCGGGGTGAAGGCCGCCGTGGTGGACGCCACCGGCAAGCTGCTGGAGACCGCGACGCTCTACCCCTTCCAGCCGAAGATGGACCTGCGCGGCGCACAGGCGAAGATCGTCGAGATGGTAAAACGGCACGGCGTCGCCCTGATCGCCATCGGCAACGGCACCGCCAGCCGCGAAACCGAACGCATGGTCGCCGACACGCTGAAGATGATCGAGGGCCCGAAACCCACCAAGGTCGTCGTGTCCGAGGCCGGCGCCTCGGTCTATTCCGCCTCCGAACTGGCCAGCCGCGAATTTCCCGATCTCGACGTGTCGCTGCGCGGCGCTGTCTCCATCGCCCGCCGCTTGCAGGACCCGCTGGCCGAACTGGTGAAGATCACCCCCGAAAGCATCGGGGTCGGCCAGTACCAGCACGACGTCGACCAGCGCCGCCTGAGCCAGGCGCTGGAAGCGGTGGTCGAGGACGCGGTGAACGCCGTGGGCGTCGATCTCAACATGGCCTCCGCCCCTCTCCTGAGCCACGTCGCGGGCCTTGGCCCCAGCCTCGCGCAGGCCATCGTGACCCACCGCGACGCAAACGGCGCCTTCGAGTCCCGCAAGGCGCTGCTGAAGGTCACCGGCCTCGGACCCAAGGCGTTCGAGCAATGCGCGGGCTTCCTGCGCATCCGCGACGGGAAGGAGCCGCTCGACGCCTCCTCCGTCCACCCCGAAGCCTACGACGTCGCCCGCCGCATCGTGCAGGCCTGCGGGCGCGACATCCGCGCGATCATGGGCAGCCCCGAGGCGCTGAAAGGCGTCCGCGCCGAACAGTTCGTCGACGACCGCTTCGGCCTGCCGACCGTGCGCGACATCCTTTCCGAACTGGAAAAGCCCGGCCGCGATCCGCGACCCAGCTTCAAGACCGCGACCTTCACCGACGGGGTGGAGGACATCAAGGACCTCAAACCCGGCATGATGCTGGAAGGCACCGTCACCAACGTCGCGGCCTTCGGCGCCTTCGTCGACATCGGCGTGCATCAGGACGGGCTCGTCCACGTCAGCCAGCTGGCCGACCGCTTCGTCAAGGATCCGCACGAGGTGGTAAAGGCCGGAGACGTGGTGAAGGTCCGCGTGACGGAGGTCGACATCCCCCGCAAGCGCATCGGCCTGACGATGCGCAAGGACGGCGGCGGGCGCGATGACCAGCCCCGCCGCGACGGCGCCGCGAAACCCGGCGGACGGCCCGGCCCCGGCGGCCCCAAGGGTCCGAAAGGCCCCGGCGGTCCCAAGGGCCAGCCGCCGCGCGGCAAGGGCCCGCAGGGCGGCGGCAATCCGGCCTCGGGCGGCACCGGCGCACTGGGCGACGCGCTCATGGCGGCGATGCGCAAGAAGTGACCCGGCCCTGTCCATTGCGACCTTAGACTGAATCGGCGCTCCGCGCCGGTTTCGCTAGACTCCTCCCAAAACCGCCGCAGCGCGGGTCAGGGAGGATACATGGACGTGAAAACCGCAGGCCCGGCCGGGGCCATGCGCAGCCTCCGGGACCACCTGGGCCAGGGGCTGGTCGGACACGAGGCGCTGGTGGAGCGGCTGCTCGTCGCGCTCCTCAGCGGCGGTCACGTGCTGGTCGAAGGCCCCCCCGGCCTCGCCAAGACCCGCGCCGTCAAATGGCTCGCGCAGGCGACGGAGGGCAGCTTTGCCCGCATCCAGTGCACGCCGGACCTCATGCCCTCCGACCTCACCGGCACCCCGGTCTTCCGCCCGCAGACCGGCAGCTTCGAGTTCGTGAAGGGCCCGGTCTTCCACAACCTCGTGCTGGTGGACGAGATCAACCGCGCGCCACCCAAGGTGCAGTCCGCCCTGCTCGAGGCGATGGCCGAACGGCAGGTCACGGCGGGCTCCGACACCTGGCCCCTGCCCTCCCCCTTCCTCGTCGTCGCCACCCAGAACCCCATCGAGCACGACGGCACCTTCCCCCTGCCCGAAGCACAACTGGACCGCTTCCTGCTGCACATCGTCCTGTCGCTGCCCGGCGCCGAAACCGAACGGCAGATCCTCGACCTCGTCGAAGCCGAACAGCACGAACCCGCAAAGACCGTGCAGGCCGTGCCACTCGCCGAGCTTCAGGAGGCGCAGAAGACCGCCATGGCCGTGCACCTCTCGCCCGAGCTGCGCGACTACATCGTCCGCCTGGTCATGGCGACGCGCGAAGGCCCGCAGGCCGCGGACGTGGAACACGCCGTCTCGCCGCGCGGATCGCTCGCGCTGGCCTCCGCCGCCAAGGCGCGCGCCTACCTGCGCGGCCGCGACTACGCCCTGCCCGAGGACGTGGAGGCGCTGGCCCCCGACGCGCTGGCGCACCGCATGGTCCTGACATGGCGCGCCGTGGCCGAAGGCCGCAAACCCCGGGACGTGGTCGCCGCCATCCTCGCGGAGGTCGAAGCATTGTGAGCGCCGCCGCGAGCCCCCTGCCCGACACGCCCGGGGTGACGCTTTCCCCGGACGGGCTGATCGCGCTCCGTCAGGTGACGCTGAAGGCAAGGGGAGAGCCAGCGCTTGCCAACCTCCCCGGCGGTTTCGCGACCCGCCGCAAGGGCCACGGGCAGGAGGTCGCAGACGTCCGCCAGTACGTGGCGGGCGACGACATCCGGCACCTCGACCGGGGCACCACCGCCCGCACCGGCGAGTTGCACGTCCGCCGGTTCCAGGAGGAACGCGACCGCATCACGATCCTCGTGGCGGACTTCCGGCCCTCCATGCTCTGGGGGATCACCCGCGCCTTCCGCTCCGTCGCCGCGGCCGAGGCGCTGGCCCTGATCGGCTGGCAGGCAGTGGAGGACGGCGGGCGCACCGGCCTTCTGGCGATCACCTCCGGCCCGCCGGTCATCGTGCCGCCAAGGGGACGCGCGCGCGGGATGCTCGACGTGATCGGCGGCATGGTCCGCGCCCACCGCGCCGCTCTGCAGGGCGCGATGGACGGCGACACCGCCGATCCGCCGCTGGCCGGGCCGCTGTCGCGCGCCGAACGCATCGCGCCGCGCGGCGCCGAACTGATCATCGCGTCCGGCTTCGACACACCGGGCGACGGCTTCGGCGAGGTGCTCTCACGCCTCGACCGCGACCGCGTGCCCCGGCTCATGGCGATCACCGATGCCGACGGCACCCGCCTGCCCCGCGGCGATTACCCCGTGCGCCTCTCCGATGGCCGCCACATCCGCATCGCGCTGGACGGCAGCGGGGCCGAAGCACCCGACCTGCTCGACATCGAGGGCTTCCGCGCGCTCAGGGTCGATGCCGGCCAAAGCGTCGAGGACATGGCCCGCCGTCTCGCCGCCGCCTTCCCGCCGGACCGCGCCCCATGACCGGAGAGGCGATCACCGAGGAGACGCTGCAGGCCAGCCTCCACGACATCCGCCTGCCGTCGGAGGCACCGGGCAGTTTCGCCGCCGAGCTTGCAGCAACGCTGGCGCTGGCCTGCCTCGGCGCGCTGGTGCTGGGCGCGGGGATGCGGCTGGCCACCGTCCGCGCGCGGCCGCCCGACCCGCAATCCGACCTCGCCCGCATCGCCACGCTGCCCGACGACGCCCGCCGCGTCGCGCTTCTGACCCTGCTGAAGACCCACGCCCCCGACCGGTTCGAGGCGCTGAAACAGTCTCTGTACCGCCCCGAACCGCTCGACCTGGCAGAGCTTCAGGACGAGGTGGCGCGCCATGTTTGAACTGGCCACCCCCCTCGCGCTCCTGCTCCTGCCGCTGCCCTGGCTGGCCGCGCGGCTCCTGCCCCCGGCGCAGGCCCGGGGCGCGGCCTTGGCCGTGCCCGACCGCATCGGCGCGGCGCTCCTGACGGCGGGCGGGCGCAGCGGGTCGGCCGTGCTGGACCGCGCGCAGCGGCTTCTGCCATGGGCGGCCTGGGCGCTCTTCGTCGTGGCCCTCAGCGGGCCGCGCACGCTCGAACCCGTCCCGGCGCTGCGCGTGTCTGGCCGCGACCTCGCTATCGCGCTCGACCTCTCCGGCTCCATGGTGCGCGACGACTTCTACCTCGACGGCCAGCCCATCACCCGGCTGGAGGCCGTCACCACCGTGGGCGCCGAATTCGCCCGCCGCCGCGCGGGCGACCGCGTTGCGCTGATCGTCTTCGGGTCAGAGGCCTATTACGCCGCCCCCTTCACCTTCGACACCGAAGCCGTCGCCCGCCGGATCGAGGAGGCGACCATCGGCATCTCGGGCCGCGCCACCAACATCTCCGACGCGCTCGGCCTTGCCCTCAAGCGGATGGCCGCGTCCGATGCCGAAACCCGCGTGGTGATCCTGCTTTCGGACGGGGCGAACAACGCGGGTGCCACCAACCCGCGCGGCGTGGCGCAACTGGCGGCGCAGATGGGCGTCCGCGTCCACACCATCGCCATGGGGCCGAAGTCTGTCGACGAGGCGGAGGAAGGCGAACGCGGCGTGGTCGACGCCGAAACCCTCGCCGCGATCTCCAGGGTGTCTGGCGGCGAAACCTTCCGCGTCCGCACCACCGAAGACCTGATCGCCGTGACCGAGGCGCTCGACCGGCTGGAGGCCACGGACAGCGACGGCCTCGCCGCCGAGGTCTTCCGCGAACACTGGATCTGGCCCGCGTCGCTCGCGGTGATCCTCTGCCTCTGGCTGGGCTGGCGGGAGGCGCGCGGATGACGCCTCATGTGACCCTGTTACGCCCCGAATGGCTGCTTCTGCTGCCGCTTCTTGCGGCGCTCGGCTGGTGGCTCCACCGCCGCCGCGGGCAGCTTGGCGGCTGGGAACGGGCCGCCAACCCGGCCCTCCTTCAGGCGCTCGCGGCCCTCGGAAGGGTCAGCCACAGCCGGGGTGGCACCGGCCTGACCGCCGCGCTCATCGCCGCCGCTTTCGGCATCCTCGCCCTCTCCGGCCCCGCGCAGGAACGGCGCGACGCCGTCTCCTTCCGCAACCTCGACGGCGCCGTGTTCGTCATCGACGCCTCGCCCAGTGTCACCGGTTCCGACCGCTGGCCGCAGCTTCAGACCATGGGACGCTTCGGCGTCTCGGCGCTTGGCACACGGCCCGGCGGGCTCGTTGTCTATGCCGGGGACGCCTATGTCGCCAGCGACCTCACCCGCGACCTGCGGCAACTGGGCCAGACCGTGTCCGTCATCGACGCGGGCACCGTCCCCGACAAGGGCTCCCGCCCCGAGCGCGGCCTCGCGCTTGCCACGCAGATGCTGGAGGACGGGCAGGTGCTGGCGGGCGACGTGGTGCTGTTCACCGACGGCGCCAGCCTTGGGCCCGGAACGCTGGCCGAGGCGCAGGCCATCGCCGCCCGTGGCGCGCGCCTCTCGGTCGTCTCCCTCAACGCCCCTTCGGCGGAAACAGAGACGCTTTCGCGCATCGGCAACGGCCGCACCTTCACCCTCGACCAGACCGACGCCTTCGCCCGGTTCCTGTCAGAGGATGCCCGCACCCGACTCGAGGCGCAGGACTTCCCCCTGCTCTTCCAGCGCGACTTCGGGCGTTACCTGCTGCTCCTCGCGCTCCTCCCCCTGCTCCTCCTGTTCCGGAGGCGCGCGACATGAGGCTGCTGGCCACGCTCACCGTCCTGCTGACCGTGATCGCCCTCGCGCTGGGACACGGCAGCGCCGCCTTCGGGCGGGTCTTCATCGCCGCCGGCCTGCCCGGCCTTGCCGCGCTCACCTTCGACCGGCCCGACTGGCAGGGCGCCGCGCTCTACCGCGCCGGGCGGATGGAGGACGCGGCCGATGCCTTTGCGAGGGCGGGCGCGACCTACAACCTCGGCACCGCGCAGGCCCGGCTTGGCCAGTACTCCGAGGCGCTCGAAACCTATGACCTGGTGATCCACGGCGGCGACGCCGACGCCCGCGCGAACTTCGACCTGATCGCCGCCTATTACGCCGGGCTCGGCATCGACCCGGAGACGCTGTCGCTCTTCGGCAAGCGCCGTCAGGGCGAGACCACCGAGAGCTTCGTCGCCCGGGGCAACGCCCGCGCCGCCGGCACCGGGGACGAGGTCAACAACACCAGCACCATGCTGGGCACCGTGCAGCTCCAGTCCTCCGAACAGGAAAAGGTCCGCCGGATCTTCGACGACCGCTTCATGCTGGCCGACGAACGCTGGCTGTCGCAGCTGACCGACGTGCCGGGCGACTACCTGAAGGCGCGCATCGCCCACGAACGCAAGCGCCGCGAGAAGCTGGGCCTCGCCCCGCCGGAACCGGAGGACCCGCAATGAGACACCTGCTGGTTCTGCTCATGTTCTGGCCGCTCGCGCTGCACGCCCAGACCCGCGAGGTCGACCCCGAGGACCTGCAACTGACCGTCAAGGTGCTGGAACAGGCCGAAACCCCCTACGCGCGCGAGATGGTGATGATCCTCATCCGCGGCGTCTACCAGCGCCACATCACCCGCGAGAAGCTGGAACAGCCCGACCTGCCCGGCTTCAACTGGACGCAGCTCGGCCCCGACACATGGCGCGAGGAGCGCATCCGCGGCCAGAAGGTGAAGGTGCTGGAACGGCGCATGGCGCTTTACCCTGAACGCGCGGGCACGCTGACCATCGGCGCCTTCACCCACAACCTGACCCTGACGGACGAAAACGACAACTGGTTCGAACACGCCATCACGTCGGAGCCCGTCACCATCGAGGTCGCCCCCGCCCCAGCCCTGCCCGACGGCGGCTGGTGGTTCCCGGCGCGGCGCGTCCAGGTCGCCGACAACTGGTCCAACGCCCCCGACCAGCTGACGGCCGGCGAAGGCGTTTTGCGCATTGTTCGGGTCGAAGCCGTGGGTGTCACGCCGGAAATGGTACCGCCCATGCCGGAACTGACCTCGCCCTCCGCCATGATCTTTCCGCACCCCGAAAAGCGGCTGATCGAGCTTTCGCCCGAAGGCCCGGTGACCTACACCTTCTGGCGCTGGACGATCCGGCCCACCAACGACCGCTCCACCATCGTGGAGCCGATCAGCTTCAGCTACTTCGACACCGTCAACCGCGAGATGCGCGAGGTGGTGATCTCGGCCCAGCGGGTCGCCTACGACGAGGCCGCGCTGCCGCCCCCTCCCCCGCCGGAGAACCCCGCCCCCCTGCCCGGCTGGCCCATGGTGCTGGCGGCGCTCGTGGCGCTTGGCGCGGGGCTTGCGTGGATCCTGAAGGGCCAGCGCGCCGACCGGGCCGCGCTGCTGCGCCGCCTGCCGCTGCTGGACCCGCAGGTGCGGGCGCTGCGCCGGGCCGCCCGCGCGGGCGATGCTGCAGCCACCCGAAGCGCCGCACGGGCGATCCTGCGCCGCGACGGCGTGACGGGCTCTCACCTGCTCGACGGCTTCGACCGGGCGCATTTCGGGCGCCAGGCAAGGGCCGTCGATCTCAGGGCCTTTGCCTCCGCCCTGCTGCGTGCCCGCACTTAAGACCAAGTGGTGCATTGTCCGAATCCCGCGTCAGGCGCAGCCTTGGCGGAAGCGCACGGCGAAAAGTGCGCTGCAACAGGGAGGAATTGGATTTGGGAATTCTCGACATCTTTTTCAAAAGCGGCGACAGCGCGTCAAGCTCTGCGCCGAAGTACACCCATGTAAAGATTCATCCACAGGTTGATAACGGCACACCGCGCGAAACCGCAGGTTTCTCGGGCGGCACGCTGAAGTGCAAATGCACCACGAACCCCGTGGTGGTGCAGGTTTCGGCCCAGACGGCGCACAACCACGTCTGCGGCTGCACGAAGTGCTGGAAACCCTCCGGCGCCATCTTCAGCCAGATCGCCGTGGTCGGGCGCGACAAGGTGAAGGTCACCGAAAACGAGGACAAGCTCGAGATCGTCGACCGCTCTGCCGCGATCCAGCGCCACGCCTGCACCGGCTGCGGCACCCACATGTACGGGCGGATCGAGAACGACGGCCACCCGTTCTACGGCCTCGACTTCGTGCACACGGAGCTCTCGCCCCAGACCGGCTGGGCGGCGCCGACCTTTGCGGCCTTCGTCTCGTCGATCATCGAATCCGGTGTCGATCCGGCCCGCATGGACGAGATCCGCGGCCGCCTGCGCGAGATCGGCCTGACCCCTTACGACTGTCTCTCCCCGCCGCTGATGGATGCCATCGCGACCCACGTCGCGAAGAAGAACTGACACCTGCGGCGACCACGGTCCCGGCTTACCGGCCGGGACCGTCCAGCAGCCGTTCGAGCTCCGCCATGGCGACCTCCACCAGTTCGCGGTCCACGTGGCGCCCCTTGATGCGGATGTACCAGCCGTCGTCGTCGTTGCCGGCCTGAAGGCGCACGCCCGACGACAGGTTTCGCGGCGAAGCCACCTTCTTCGGACGCCCGCCGCGTTTCGGATCGGCCCGGGTCTCGACCTGCTTCAGCGCCTCTTCCAGCACCTGCGCCTCCTCTTCGGCGCTTGTCGTGCGGCTTTCGCTCAGGGCCTGACGCAAAAGGTTCTCGCCCCCCTCGCGCAGCGCCGCCGCCATCCGCAGCCCGTCCTTCTCCTTGATGAGGTCGGGGAACTCCAGCATGTCGCCCAGCTCCTCGAAGATCAGCGCGAAGGACCGGATCTTCGACCGCTTGGCCTTCGACGCCTGCGGGAAAAGCGCGTTGACCGCCTCCTCCGTGTTCACGAAGACCCCCTGCTGCGCCGCGATCACCGCTATGCGCCCGCGCTCGAAATGGCTGAGCGAGGCGCGGATCTCGTTCTCCTCGATCATAGCCGCAAAGGTACCGCCCATCGTCTCCGGATCGCGCACCACCGCCTTGATGGAGGCGTATTTCTCGTGTTCGAGGTAACCGTGAAGCTCCTCCATCGCCAACAGGCGCCGGTAGCCGGACAAGAGGCCATAGGGCTTCTCGCCCCCCTCCATCCGGAACACCTCGATGGGCAGGCGCAGGCCGCTGCGCAGGATCGAATGCTTCAGCTCGTCCAGCGCCTCCCGGTCGATCACCACCCGGTCGCGCACCAGCGCGCCGCGGTCGATCTGGTCCAGCGGGATCTCCAGCATCACCCGGCCCGAAGCCTCTGCCGCCCGCAACTTCTCCGCGTCGGAACGGTCCTTCGCCGCAGCCTCCCGCTCGGCCGAGCTGCGGGTGTCGTGCATCCCCGCCGCCTCTGCCGCGACCTGCGCGATGGGCGCCGACATCGGCCCGCGCGCCACGTCGCGGCTGACCTCCTCCTCCAGCGCCTGCAGGGCCTCTGCCGTGGGCGCTTCCAGCTTTCTCCGCTTCGCCATTACTCAGCGACCTCCTGCACCGTCCCTGTCTCCGCCTCTGCCATCTGCATGTCCCGCCACCATGTGCCGAGGATGACCTCCTTCACCTCCGCCCAGGTCCGGTCGAAGGTCTCCCGCCCGCGCACGTAGGTGTCGCGGTTGAAGTCGCGGTAATCCGTCTCGTAGATGCCCGAAACCATCTCGCCCGCCTGCCCCACCATGGCCGTCACCTCCTGCCGGTAGGTCGTCATGAAGTCGCCGAAATAGGCCTGGATCACGTTCGCCAGATCGGTCTGCTGGCCCGCGTCGAAGCGCGTCACCAAGGCCCGCACAGCGTCCCATTCAAAGCGCATCTCCGGCAGACCGCCGGACCGCCGCGCCCGGTTCTCGCCTTCCTCGATCGACGCAAACGTCGAATAGATCATGTCGAAGAAGCGCCCGGTCGAGTCGAACTCCAGGAACGACGCCCCCAGGGGCACCAGCAGGATGTCCGCCGCAGACAGCGCGTTGATCGTCAGGTACCCCAGCGCAGGGGGCGTATCGAGCAGCACGATGTCGTAGTCGTCCAGCATCCCGCCTTCCTCCAGCGCGTTCATCAGCGCGTCCCACAGCGCCCACTGGCGCATCTGCATCCGCCACACCGGCACCTGGAACTCCGCCCAGTAGAGGTTCAGCTGCGCGCCGATCAGGTCGATGTTGGGCCAGTGGGTTTTCTGCACGAGGTTTCGCGGCGAAACCTCTAACGCGGCGGTCAGTGTCTCATCCAATTGGTAAGGAGTCTGCCCCGCGGCCTCCCTCACCCGATTCTCCTCCAGCAGCTTCAGCGCGTAATCCCGCGCCAGCATGGGAAAGACGGTCTGCCATTCGTCCTCCACCTTGCCGCCCATGATCGAGGTCATCGACCCTTGGGAATCCAGGTCGATGACCAGCACCTTGTAGCCGTCCAGCGCCGCCGACATGGCAAGATGCGCGCAGGTCGAGGTCTTGCCGACCCCGCCCTTGAAGTTCGCCACCGCCACGACCTTGGCGGGCAGCCCCTCCGGCCGCCACGCGCGGTATTCCTTGTCCTTGGCACCTTCCTCGGCAAAGTGGTCGCGCAGGGTCAGGATCTCTTCCAGCGTGAACCACTTCGACCCCCCCTCCCCTTCGCCCTGCGGCAGCTCCGGGTTCTGGCGCAGCACGCGCCGCAGGTGCGCGGGGTTCACCGGGATCAGGTACTTGCACACCTCCCAGGTCGAGAACTTCCTCAGCCGCTTGGCCCCGTCCGGCGCATAGCCGCGCTTGGCCAGATCGTCCCGCCCCCGCATGGCAAAGGCCGCTGCCTTGGCGAACCGCGCGGTGTCGATGGGCTTCGACAGCTTGCTTGCGGCCGCTTCCGGGTCGA